>JBARNF010000047.1:0-2847 GCA_049802835.1 Bradyrhizobium sp. | reverse complement strand
CGCCTGGTAGGCCCGGGCATCGACGTAGTTCGATGCGACGTCGCCGATCAGCGTCAGCAAGGTCGCACGCAGATCGTCCTCGGCGGCGTCGACGCCGTAGGCCGCGGCTTCGACGGCGCGGCGGTTGGCGCCGAACAGGTCGAGCTCCCAGCTGGAGTCGAAGCCGGCCTGGTACTGGCTGTACGTGGTCGGGCTGACGGCGATACCGCTCGTCGACGAGCCGGCGCTGCGTGTCTCCGTCGCCGTGCCGGTGCCGCTCACCGAGGGAAACAGCGCGCCGACCGCCTGGCGCTGCGTCGCGCGCGCCTCGCGGATGCGCGCCTTCGCGGCGGCGACGTCGAGATTGCCGGCAACCGCCTCGCCGATCAGCTGATCGAGCAGGCCATCGTTGAGGTTGCGCCACCACTGCGCGAGCTTCAGCGCCTGCGCCGGCTGATTGCGGTCGCTGCTCCAGCTTTTGGGAACGCCGAAATCCGGGGTCATGTAGTCGGGGCCGACCGCACAGCCGGCGAGCAGCGGAGCGGCGAGACAGAGGGCGAGCAGGATTGGCTTCACGGCGGCTGATGCGATCGCGGTTTGGAAGAGGGCCGCGCCGGCTGGTCGGCCTCGCCGCAGGACTTCCCTGTTGGGGTTATATGATGCCCCGACCGTAGGTGGGAAGCGGATTGCGCAGGATTAAGTCGCGTCAAGAAATGTTTCCGCCTTAACAATACAGCTTACTTTCGCCACGATCAGACGCCCCTTCGGGCTGTTCTTTTGGACTCAAATCGACCATGTTCCGCGCATGATGTCGTCACACCATACCGTCGTGGCCGCAGACGCGAACATACCGGCAGCCGCCCGCATCCTATGCGTCGAAGATGACCGGGAGATTGCGGCGCTGCTGACCGAACTGTTGCAGGAGCACGGCTTCGCGCCGCGCTTCGTGGCGTCGGCCGCGGCGATGAACGACCTCCTGCAGCGCGAGCAGGTCGATCTCATCATGCTCGACGTGATGCTGCCGGACGAGGACGGCATGAGCATCTGTCGCCGCCTGCGCCAGATCTCGACCGTGCCGATCATCATGGTGACGGCAAAGGGCGAGGATATCGACCGTATCCTCGGCCTCGAGCTCGGCGCCGATGACTACGTCGTCAAGCCGTTCAATCCGCGCGAGCTGGTGGCGCGCATCCGCGCGCTCCTGCGCCGCTCGCAGCTGCATCCCGCCGTCGTCGGCGCGCGGCAGGCGCCGATGACCTTCGACGGCTGGCGCATCGAGCCGGCGACGCGCACGCTGGTCGATCCTGACCGGGTCAAGATCACCCTGACCAGCGCCGAGTTCGACATTCTCCTGGCGTTCTGCCGCAATGCCGGCCGCATACTGTCGCGCGAGCAGCTGATCGAGCTGGCGCATGGCGGGCAGGCCGGACCGGTCGAGCGCAGCATCGACGTTCACATCAGCCGCATCAGGCAGAAGATCGAGCCCGGCGCCAGAAGCTGGACCATGATCAAGACCGTGCGCCTCGGCGGCTACGTCTTCACGCCACGAGTCGAGATCATCGATGAAGGATAGTCAGAAGATGCGGACGCGGCTCGGCATCACCGCACAGATCGTGGCGCTGTCGTCACTGTCGGTGCTCCTCGGGGTCGTCATGATGATCGCGGCGGCGCTGCTGCTGTTCGACCCGCCCGACGAGACCGAGTCGCCGGCCTACGGCATCGCGCGGGTGGCGGAGGCGATGCATTTCGTCCGGGCTGCGAACGATCCCGCCGCCGTCGAAAGCGTGCTGTCGGGGATGCGCAGCTCCGGCATCCAGGTCGAGCTGGTGCCGCTGACTGCGCTGGCGCTGTCGATCAAGCCGAGCCAGAACGTGCCGTGGACGTCGCAGCTGGCGCGGCGCCAGCTCAGCGTGTTGCGCAACGTCAAGGTGCTCAACGGCTTCGGCTATGGCGCCGCGCCGCCGACCCAGATCATCGTGCAGGTCGATACCGAGCGGGCGCTGGTGTTCGACGACGTGCCGCGGCTGAATTTCTGGCCGGCGGTGCTGAAGCCGACCGTGGTGTTCCTGATCATCATCCTGATCCTGGGCGTGCTGCTCTCGATCTACGTGGCGCGCGCGATCATCCGGCCGCTGTCGGAGATGGCGCGCGCAGCCGCCGCGTTCGGCCGCTCGCCTGACGCCCACGAAGCCTTGAGCGGGCGCGGTCCCAAGGAGATCACCCAGGTCGCCGAGGCGCTCAACGACATGCGGGCGCGCATCCGCACGCTGCTCGACGACCGCACGCGGATGCTGGCCGCGATCAGCCACGATCTGCGTACGCCGCTGACGCGGCTCAGGCTGCGCTTGGAACGGATCGGGCAGGTCGACATGCGCAGCGCCATGCTGCGCGACATCGACCAGGTCAGCCGCATGCTCGACGAGACGCTCGACTACATGCGCGACGACACCAAGGCCGAGCAGGCCTCGCGCATCGAGCTGTCGAGCCTGCTGGAGACGATCTGCTGCGACTTCGCCGATGTCGGCCACGCCGTCAGCTATGACGGGCCGCCGCGGCTGGTCTGCGAGGGCCGGCCGCGGGCGCTGTCGCGCGCCGTGACCAACGTGGTCGAGAACGCGGTCAAGCACGGCAGCGAGGTCGTGGTCAGCCTATCGGCCGTGGCCGATGGCATGATCGTCATCGAGGTCGCCGATGACGGCCCGGGCATTCCGCAGGCGCTGCAGGCGCGTGCGCTGGAGCCGTTCGTCAAGCTCGACCAGGCGCGTTCGGCCGGTGGCTTCGGCCTCGGCCTGTCGATCGCGCAGGAGATCATGAAGAAGCACGACGGCGGCATCGCGCTGATGCCGAACGCGCCGCACGGCTTGCGGG
>JBARNF010000046.1:0-1914 GCA_049802835.1 Bradyrhizobium sp. | reverse complement strand
CACAAAAGACGGCGCAACAGTCTGGGTCGTCGGTGGCCCGAGCGAAACGCCGTTGGCAGCGCGTATCGTGGCAACAGGGGGCGAGCACATCCGCGACCTCACGAGTGACGACCTGCGCAATGCAATTTTTGCGCTCGCCGCCGCCGACGTCTCAGTCACCAACGATTCCGGTTTGATGCATGTCTCCGCCGCGCTCGCCACACCGACAGTCGCCATTTTTGGCCCGACCAGCCCCTGGCATTGGAAACCACTTAATCCCATCGCCGCGATCCTCGAACCACCAGGCGACGACAGCGCGCGCGCACGCGCGCGCAATAAGGGCAATGACGCCGTGCGCCATCACCGCACCGATGACGTGACTGTCGCAACGGTGCTTGCGGCCGTACGGCGCGTGCTCGCGGAATCGAAAAATCGCCAGAAATAACCGACTAATCCGGCCGATCTGCCGGGGCCCGTTAACGAATTTGATGCGGCAAGCCTGACGCAAAGCCCTTTCCGTGCTATCAAAACCGCCATGGCCACACCGAAACCAGCCCAGATGACCAGCGACCGCGCGCACGCCGCAATCGCGTCAGCCTTGCGCACGCTGGAGGCCGAAGGTAGTGGCGTCGACGCACTCGCCGCCGCATTAAAGGACGGTCTCGGCGCCACGTTCTCCGCTGCAATCGAGCTGATCCGTGCCGCAAAGGGCCGTGTGATCGTGACCGGGATGGGCAAATCCGGCCACGTCGCCCGCAAGATTGCGTCGACTTTTGCCTCGACGGGTACACCGGCATTTTTCGTGCATCCGAGCGAAGCCAGTCACGGCGATCTGGGTATGATCGCGAATGACGACGTCATCCTGGCACTGTCGTGGTCCGGTGAAACGTCCGAACTAAAGAATATTACCGATTACTCGCGCCGCTACGGCATCAAGTTGATTGCAATGACCGCAATTCCGGACAGCGCGCTCGCCAAACTATCAGACATTGTGTTGACGTTGCCGCAAGCGCGCGAAGCCTGCCCGCACAATCTTGCACCGACCACGTCATCGCTGATGCAACTTGCCCTCGGCGACGCTTTGGCAATTGCGCTTCTGGAGAGTCACGGATTCACAGCGGTCGATTTTGGTCTTTTGCATCCTGGTGGCAAACTCGGGACGCTGCTGAAAACCGTCCGCGACGTCATGCACACAGGCCCGACGATGCCGCTCGCACCGCTTGGTTCCCGTATGTCCGATGCGATCCTCGAAATGACGGCCAGAGGTTTCGGGTGTGTCGGCATTACCGATGCACGCGGACTGCTGGTGGGAATCATCACGGACGGCGACCTGCGTCGCCATATGCGCAATAATTTGCTTGATGCCCGGGTTGACGATGTCATGACCCGCGGACCGAAGACGGTTCGGCCGGACCAGTTGCTCAGCGAGACGCTCGACATCCTCAATTCGACGAAGGTCACTGCGCTGTTTGCCGTCGAATCCGGAAAGCCGGTGGGTGTTGTGCACGTCCACGACCTGCTGCGCGTGGGCGCGGCCTGACAATCAAATTGGCCGGGTGATTTTCGCGACCGCGTCGACAACCGCGTCGATGGACGGCGGCGCGCCAGCAGCACCAAGTACTGCCAGCCGGCCATTTCCGACCGGCCCGGTCAGTCCAGGATTGCTGCCGGTGAAGATAGCAACGAGCGGAACCCCGAACGCAGCGGCGAGATGCATAAGCCCGGTATCTACGCCGACAACATATTGTGCGCCTGCGATCAGCCTTGCGACCTGATCAAGCGGCGCCCGCTCGGGAACGCTGGCATTCTGCACGCTAGCAGCGATGCGCTCGCTGCGCGCCCGCTCGAGGTCGCTGCCCCAAGGCAGCACCAGTTTTGTGTCCTGGCCAAGTGTCATTCCAAGCGCCTTGCCGAGAGCGATCCAATGCGCTTCTG
>JBARNF010000045.1:0-7121 GCA_049802835.1 Bradyrhizobium sp. | reverse complement strand
GCGCGGGCTGAGGCTGCGATCCCGGAAGCGGAAGGTCGAGGTCCGGCTCAGGACGCGAAAGAACGACTGCAGCGACAATGCGTGGATCAGATCATCCGTGAGACCGTCGGAGAGGTATTCATCGGCGCCGTCGGCGAGATTGACGAACGGCAGCACGCCCACGATCGCCGTGCGATATTGCGGCGGCAGGCTGGAGGTACCTCTCTGCTCCCGGACGATCGGATCGCTGTCCGGTTCCCAGGTCCAGGCCTGAACCGGCTCCTGAAGATTCTCGAAGTGGAAGCTGCCGGCGTTGATCAGGGCGACGGAGAGTTGCGTATCGGCTTCCTGATAGGCCCTGCCGGAGACGGCGACGCCGCCCGGGGTCGCGATCGATTCGAGGTTGACGGCGCCATTGATGCCGTCGCCGAATGCCTCACCGTCGTCGATCGTGACCTCACCCTGGTGGATGCCGAGCCGGAAGCGCATGTTGCGGTCGGCGGGCAGGTCCGCATTGCGCTCGGCCATCAACGACTGCATTTCGATCCCGAACTGGATCGCACTGACGGCGTTCGCGAATTCCAGCAGGAAGCCGTCGCCGGTGTGTTTGACGATGCGCCCGGCATGATTGAGGATGATCGGGTGGATGGCGCCACGATGAGCCTTGAAGGCGGCATGCGTGCCCGCCTCGTCGATTCCCATCATCCGCGAATAGCCGGCAACGTCGGCGCAAAGGATGGCAGCGAGGCGTCTTTCCATCACATCGTGCTCCCGCCTCGCGCATACCATGGCCGAGGCGGCCGAATCCAATCCTTTTCCGGAACCGATCGCGGCACCGACGACCATGCGGGCCCTGTCTCTTGCGGTCCGCCGCTCGGGACGGCAACACTCGGACCACGCAGATCATTAGATCGATATCGTTAGGAAACGTTCAATCATGTTCGGAATTCACGATCTGGTGCTGTTTCTCGTCGCCGGCCTGCTGCTCAACATGACGCCGGGCCCGGATACGGCCTACATCGTTGGCCGCAGTGCGCAGTTGGGCTGGCGGGGCGGCGCAGCCGCTGCCCTCGGCATCAGCACCGGCTGCCTGGTCCATGTGTTCGGAAGCGCGATCGGATTGTCGGCCCTGCTCACCGCATCGGCCACGGCATTCGCCATGGTGAAATGGGCAGGCGCGGCCTACCTGGTCTATCTCGGGATGACGCAACTCCTGGCGCGACGAGCGGGTGCCGCCGACACTGGCATGGCTGACGCCGCGCCGGCGGTGCCGCTACGCGAGGTGTTCTGGCAAGAGGTGTTCTGGCAAGGCGCGCTCACCAACATCTTAAATCCAAAGGTGGCGATGTTCTTCCTCGCCTTCCTGCCGCAATTCGTCGCAGCCGACGCGCCGCACAAGCCGCTCGCCCTTCTGCTGCTCGGCACGATCTTCATCGTCAACAGCACGATCTGGTGTCTCGGTGTTGCCGTCGTGGCGGCCCGCGCTGCGCGCCGCTTGCGGCGCTCGTCGGCCGCGCTGCTCTGGCTCAACCGTGCGATCGGCGGCCTGTTCGTCTATCTCGGAATCCGGATCGCGATGCTCGAGGCGCGCTGATCACCAGAGCAGTTCGATCAAGGCGTTGCCGGCGAGGTAGAGACCGAGGAGGATCATCGCGATCAGGAACACGCGGCGGAAGGCTTCAGCCGGCAGTCTCGATCGCGCTGCCTGGCCAAACAACATGCCGAGGAAGGCGCAGGCCATCGCGACCGCGCCGGGCAGGGCGGTTGCCGTGCTGAGCAGGCCAGAGCTCGTCAGGTTGAAGGCGAGGGTGACGGTGGCGACCGTGAAGAACACGCCGAGCGCCTGGATCAGTTCGTCCTTTTCGAGCCCGATTGCCTGCATGTACGGCACCGACGGCACCACCTGCACGCCGGTCGCGGCCGAGATCAGCCCGGTCACCAGTCCGACGATGCCGCCGACCCATTTCTCGTGGCGCTGCGCGACCTTGAAGGCGAATTTGGTGAGGCCGAGCATGGCATAGAGCATCAGGAGCACACCGAGCGCGACGTTGCCCCAGCGCGTCGAGGAATGGCTGAGGGCTCCGGCGTTGAGGCAGATGCCGATCGCGGTGCCCGCCATCAGCGGCCACAGACGTTTTGCGATGTCGCGCAGATAGGGGCCGGCGAAAGTCTGCCAGATGTTGGTGATGACCGCCGGTACGATGACGATCGCGAGCGCCCGCCCCGGCGGCATCGCGACCGCCAGCAGTCCGACGGAGACGGTCGGCAGGCCGAGGCCGAGCGCGCCCTTGACGAAACCGGCCAGCGTCAGGGCAAAGGCGATGAAGATGAGGAGGGGGTCGATCATGGCTGCGACATTGACCAACCCGCGGCCGCGGCACAATGTGGAGGTTACGGAGCCAGCCTTCGTCATAGACTGAGGCATGAGGGAATATGCGTTTCGACCTGGTCGATCTCAGGCTCTTCATCGCCGTGGCCGAGGCCCGCAGCATCACCGGCGGTGCCGATCGTGCGCATCTGGCACTGGCGTCCGCCAGCGCGCGCATCAAGGGACTGGAGGACGCCTTTGGCGTGCAGCTGTTCAAGCGCGGCCGTCGTGGCGTCGACCTGACGGCGGCGGGCGAAAGCCTGCTCGATCACGCCCGCATCATCATCGCCAATGTCGAGGCCATGCAGGGGGATCTCGCAGGCTTCGCATCGGGCCTGCGCGCCAACGTGCAGCTGCTCGCCAACACAGTCGGCCTGGCCGAGCATCTGCCCAAGGCGTTGGCGGCCTTTCTGCGCGAGCATCCCGACATCAATGTCGACGTGGAAGAGCGCGAGAGCACCGAGATCGCGGAGGCGATCGCATCGGGCAGGGCCGATCTCGGCTTCGCGGCGGAGCACGCGCTGCCCGATACGATCGAGCGCTTCGCTTTCGGTGAGGACCGGCTGATGCTGGTGGCCGGCCGCCGGAGCCCATTCGCGACCCGCAGGCAGATCGATTTCAGCGAGACCGCCGGGCAGGACTTCATCGGCCTCACCGTGGGGACGGCGCTCAACGTCCACGTCGGCAGACATGCGGGGCGGCTCGGCATCCGGCACCACGTACGGGCCCGCTTGCGCGATTTCGACGCGATCTGTCAGATGGTGGCGGCCGGGATCGGCATTGCCGTCGTGCCCGAAGCTGCGGCGCGCCGTTGTGCGCGGTCGATGCCGATCGGCCTCGTCGCGCTGCGCGATGCCTGGGCCAACCGCAGGCTGGTGATCTGCGCCCGCAGCTTCAAGGCGCTGCCGCGCCCCGCGAAACTGCTCGTCGAGCATTTGCGCAGGGCGGTCGTCTGATGGGGCTAAGCCGCGCGGACCATCGCCAGGAAGCGGCCGACCTCGAGCTTCAGCCGGCTGCTCTGTTCGGACAGCGATTGCGCCGATTCCGTTCCGCGTTCAGCTGCCTGTGAGCAGCTTCAGCGCCGCCGCGTGCACGCGCTTGTCTCCGGCGGCGATGATCCGTCCGCCGTTCTGCGCCGGACCGCCGTTCCAGTCGGTGACGATGCCGCCGGCGCCGTTGATGATGGGGATCAAGGCCGCGATGTCGTACGGCTTGAGTTCCGTTTCGATCACGAGGTCGAGGTGACCGGCTGCGAGCATGCAATAGGAGTAGCAATCGCCGCCATAGCGCGACAGCCGCACTTCGGACTCGACACGGCCGAATGCGGCGCGATCGGCCTCGTTCATCAGGAGGGGGCTGGTCGTGTAGCACACCGCATCCTCGAGCCGCTCGCAGCGTCGCGCCGAGAGCCGGCGCTCGCCGCCGCCGTTCCTGTAGTGGGCCGAGCCGTTGTCGCCGGCAAACCGCTCGCCGATGAACGGCTGGTGCATCATGCCGAAGACGGGGGTGCCCTTGTGAAGCAGCGCGATCAGGGTGCCCCAGATCGGGAAGCCCGCGATGAAGGATTTGGTGCCGTCGATCGGATCGAGCACCCAGACATAATCGGCGTCCTCGCGCTCGTTGCCGAATTCCTCGCCGACGATGCCATGCTGAGGAAAGTTCGCCTTGATCAGGCGGCGCATGACAGCCTCGGCCGCGCGGTCGGCCTCCGTCACGGGATCGAAATCGTGCCGATTGCTCTTGTTATCGATCAAGAGCGAGGTGCGGAAGAACGGCAGGATGGTTTCGCCCGAGGCGGTCGCAAGGCGACCGATGAAGGCAGAGAAGTCGATGACCGTCACAACGCGTCCTTCGATCAGGGAATCGGATGGCACTGAGCTCAAGGCTATGCCTAGCTCAAAGCCGTGTTGCGCGCATCCGGATATGGAACGCCGACGTGGCATCTTGGATATCGTTTGGTGACCGGCGGCTTCGCATGCGCGCGATTGATCGTTCCAGGGCCCCCAATACGAAACTCGAAACGAAACCCGATGCCGCGCGGGTCATTTGGATTCTCCTATCAACCCATTGAGTTCAATGATGAAAATAAGGGGTGAGCCGCGCTGGGCGCAACCCGGTCTGTGTTTTTTGCATGGAAAAGGACGGAAAAACCCTTGCGCTTTGTGCAGTGCGTCTGCATATTGTTGCGGTGCGGTAGCGCTTCCGCGTTACTGCTGCCCTCCTTGGGCGTTTCCTCCCTAGACTTGGGCCGCTTGTCATACAGGCGGCCCTTTTTTTTGCGCGGAGCTCGCGCGCTTCCGACGGCAGCGCGCGAGGATAAGAAGAGCCCGCGACGCGTCTATTCGGCCGCGGCCTGGAACGGGCCGAGGTCGCCGAGCGGTACCGTCGCCAGCACCTCGGCGAGAACGGCGAGATCGGAGGCGACCTGGGCAAAACGTGGCCCGCGCTCGCGCCGGCGTTCGTCCATGTAGACCGCGCGATTGAGCTCGATCTGGATCGCATGCAGTCCGCTGGCCGGATTGCCGTAATGCTCGGTGATGAAGCCGCCGGCATAAGGCTTGTTGCGGCCGACCGAATAGCCGAGACGGCCGAGCACGTCCTCGAACAGGTCCGGCAACAGTGCCGCGCAGCTCGTGCCGTAGCGGTCGCCGATCACCATGTCGGGCCGCCGCGGCTCGTCGCGGGACACCCCGACCGACGGCATCGAGTGGCAGTCGACCAGCACGACCGTGCCGAACTGCTGGTGCACGCGGTTGATCAGCCGGCGCAGGGCGCGGTGATACGGCTTGTAGAGCGTCTCGATCCGGTGCAGCGCCTCATCCACGTTGAGCCGGTCGCGATAGATCTCCTGGCCGTCGCCGACCACGCGCGGAATGGTGCCGAGGCCGCCGGCGACCCGCATCGAGCGGGTGTTGGCGAAGCTCGGCAGCCGGCCGGCGAACATCCGCGGGTCGAGTTCGTACGGCTCGCGATTGACGTCGACATAGCAGCGCGGGAAATGCACGCGAACGACCGGGAAGCCGCGCGCGAGCAGGTCTGCGATCAATTCGTCCATGAACGAATCTTCGGAGCGGCGCAGCGTCGGCAGATCGATCCGGGAGGCCGTGAGGAAATCGTCGGGATAGACCGATCCCGAATGCGGCGAATTGAAGATGATGGGCGCGCGCCACGTGGCGGGCTCCATGATCTCGAACGGCGGCAATTCGCCATCAAAGTCCGTCATCTCTGGGCGCCGTCCCCTTGGTCACGTCCCTTGGTCGCGTCCGTCGATGCGCCGGTATCCTCCGGCCGATTCTCGCAGGACAGCGCAGCCATTGCTCTTGCCAATGCGCATCTTCGATAATCGGAGCCGTTCTGCCAAGTGAAAAGCAATGAAAAAGTTCATCCTCCGTTTGGAACAACTCTGAGCTGGCTTCGGCCACCGGCACGACAAACGCGATTCCAGCCCTGAAATTGCCTTGCCGATATCGGATCAAAAGGCGCAATCTTTCACCCGAAATTTACCGTCCGTCAGGCTTAGTGGCGGCAACGCGCCGCCTCTCACCCGGACCAGACCGCTCCCCGCCATGCACAAAATCCTGCTCGCCGAAGACGACAACGACATGCGCCGCTTCCTGGTCAAGGCATTGGAAAATGCCGGGTTCCAGGTTTCGCCCCACGACAACGGCATGTCGGCCTATCAACGGCTGCGCGAGGAGCCGTTCGAGATGCTGCTGACCGACATCGTGATGCCGGAGATGGACGGCATCGAGCTGGCGCGCCGCGCCTCCGAGCTCGATCCGGACATCAAGATCATGTTCATCACCGGCTTCGCCGCGGTCGCCCTGAATTCCGATTCGGAGGCGCCCAAGAACGCCAAGGTGCTGTCCAAGCCGGTGCACCTCCGCGAGCTCGTGAGCGAAGTCAACAAGATGCTGGCGGCCTGAGGCGCCAGGGGCAGACGTCGCAGATCGGCGGATTATTCCCATTTTCGCCTGTTTGCGTCCTTGCCTGCCCGCGTCGGAGCCGATATAGGGACGCCCACCCGATCAGACCTTCTGGATTTAGGGCACGTAGCTCAGCGGGAGAGCACTACCTTGACATGGTAGGGGTCACAGGTTCGATCCCTGTCGTGCCCACCATCGGCTGAAGCGGCCGATGACCCAGCCTCGGTCCATCTCACGGCCATCAAGATCCAGTCTCTGACATTGCGGGCGGCCGTGGGATCGCCGAGGCGCCTCCTGCGCCGGGGGTGACACCTGCAGAGCGCCACGCCGAGGCGCGGTGCCGCATGCTGGGCCGACGTGGAAGACATGACATTGTCGACATGATCGATGGACATGGGCTCGCTGTCTCGCGGCGCGACGTGCGCCCGAGTTGTGCTGCTGGACCGCCCTCGAAACGCAGAGGGCACGGGGAATGCCGGGCGCTGGCCGCACCCATGGCCCGCCTGCGAAAAAAATGCAGGCGGCAGGAACCACAGGTTCAGCCGAGGACACCCGGCATTCCCCGCGCGATGGTTTTGACGGCTGCTTCGCGTTCTCCCCGGTGCGCCGGGCTTTTTGGCCACCGTGCGCGCAACGCGCTTATCGCGCGTTACGCGGGACACCAGCATCGGGGTGCCAGGACCACGCGACTTGACCGTGCGCATCGCTGCTGTTCGTCGGCGCGGATAACCACGCTGCAACATCGACACGCCCACCGCATCCCGCCTCGACGTTCATGACGACCGCGAAGCGCCCCTCGTGTGAGACGGGACAGGGCGAAGGAAAACATGATTTCTGGAAAAAAGAAA
>JBARNF010000044.1:0-6768 GCA_049802835.1 Bradyrhizobium sp. | reverse complement strand
TCACATGCGCTTCGCGCATATGAGCCGACCCTCCCCCTCCAGGGGAGGGTGACAGCGGGCGATGTGACGAGGTCTTTGGAAACGGTCGTCTCGACTCAATTGGTGTTCAGCCGGAAGCGCAATGTCTTCGGCCCGATGAAGATGATCAGGTCGCCCTGGCGCTTCCAGTTGGTCACGGCGCTCAGCGCAGCGATCAAGTCGTCGTCGGCCAGGGCGCGTGCCGCCGGGCAGTTGCGATCCTCGATCTTGCCGGCGATGAACACGATGGTGTTGCCGGCGACCGAGAACTGGCCCTTGCCACCCTTGCACCAGAGCTCGAGCACGGTCTCGCCGTTGTCGCCGATGTCGAGGTCCGGCACCCGCTTAGAGCCTGGCTGCGGCAGCGCATCGAGCGTCATTTCCATCCCGAAGGGAAATTCCTCAGCCGAGGCTGCGGCCAGCGGCACAGCGGACATCAACAAGGCCGTCGCCAGACCGGCGAAGGCACGCTTCACTACTCGCATCATTCCTCTCGACACATCACCGCGCGCGGGGCTCGCCTTCCAGGCGATCCGCCGGTTGACCGCCAGCACGGCTCCCGCACAATTGTGACCCAAACATAGCAATCCCCGCGCAGCAGTTGCGACGCGGGGATTTTGGCGCAGCAGTGTCTCTACTTCAGCACCATCGCGGTGAACGGATAGACGTAGGCCTGCAGGGTCACGAACAGGCCGACCAGACAGGCGAGCACGATCGAGTGCAGGAAGACGTAGCGCAGGATCGAGCTCTCATGGCCGTACCAGTTGGTGGCGGTCGAGGCGACGACGATCGATTGCGCATCGATCATCTTGCCCATGACGCCGCCGGAGGAGTTGGCCGCCGCCATCAGAACCGGCGACAGGCCGAGCTGCTCGGAGGTGATCTTCTGCAGATTGCCGAACAGCACGTTGGAGGCGGTGTCCGATCCCGTCAGCGCGACACCCAGCCAACCGAGCAAGGTACCGAAGAAGGGATAGAGCACGCCGGTCGCGGCAAAGGCGAGGCCGAGGGTGGCGTCGACACCGGACAGCCGGGTCAGCGTGCCGATCGCCAGCATCGCCGAGATCGTGATCAGCGAGACCGCACACAGCCTGATGGTGCGGCCATATTCGGCGATCAGCTTGCCCGGTCCGACGCCCATCAAGAAGCCGGAGATGATCGCCGCGATCAGCATGCCGGTGCCGGTGAAGGTCAGATAGGTGAACGAGAACACGGCGCCCTCCGGCGTCGCCTTCGCGGCCACCGGCGGCATCTTGTTGATCAGCTTGTCGAGCTCGGGCACCGGATAGCTCCAGGTGAAGATCCCGTTCGCCCAGCTCTTGAAGGCGCCGTTGCCCCAGATCAGCATGATCACGCAGACGATGATCCACGGCAACAGCGCGCCCCACAGCTCGGCCTGCGTCAGCGGCGTGCGGTCCATCGGCTTCGGCGCCGTCATCGTGGCAGCCGAATCGTCGCGGCTGCGCAACGCCGGCGACAGCCACAACTGCTTTGGCTGCCAGACCTTCAGAAACAGGATCAGCGCGCCCATCGAGATCAGCGAGGCGCCGATGTCGACGATCCAGGGATTGATGTAGTTGGAGATCAGGAATTGCGGAACGGCGAAGCAGATGCCAGTGACCAGAATGGCCGGCCAGACGTCCTTCATGCCCTTCCAGCCCGCGAACGCCCACACCACCCAGAACGGCACGATCAGCGAGAATACCGGCAACTGGCGACCGACCATCGCACCGAGGATATAGGGGTCGAGGCCGGTCACCGAGGCAAGGCCCTGGATCGGCGTGCCGAGCGCGCCATAGGCGACCGGCGCGGTGTTGGCGATCAGCGACAGGCCCGAGGCCGCAAGCGGCGAGAACCCGAGGCCTATCAGCACGGCGCCGGTGATCGCCACCGGCGTCCCGAATCCGGACGCGCCTTCGAAGAAGGCGCCGAAGGAGAACGCGACCAGCAGCAGCTGCAGGCGGCGGTCTTCCGTCACCCCGCCGATGGCGCGCTTCAGCAGCTCGAACCGTCCGGTTGAGACCGTGACCTGATACAGGAAGATCACGTTCAGCACGATCCAGCCGATCGGAAAGAAGCCGGTGACCACGCCGAGCACTGTCGCGCGCAGCGACATGTTGGCCGGCATCGTGAAGACGAAGATCGTGATCAGGTTGGTCAGGATCACCGCGACGATTGCCGCGATATGCGCCTTCACCTTGCCGCTGGCGATCAGGACCAACAGCGTCACCACCGGGACGGCGGCGGCAAGCGTCGACAGCGCCGGGTTCCCCAACGGGTCGTAGATTTGATTCCACATTGTGACTTCTCCCCCCACGTTCTTGTTGTTGGACCCGGTTTGTTGGACCCGGTCCGGCGGGGCGGATCAGGCCTGTTTGCCGCAATCGGACCGGACAAAACGGCCGGAAAACGAGATCACAAAACCGGCAATGCCAAACTCTGCTCAAATTCTCGCGAAATCTGGCAGCAGCCGCGGTCCCTCTCCCCGGCCCCATGCTACGGTTTGGCACAGGCGACCGACAAGCCGGTGGTCGCCGGCCGGATTACGACTTTAGTCTAAGTAGACGATCGAGACTGCGAAAATCTCGTTACGCCTCAGTCTGTTAAGCCCTTTGCTCAGGAGCAGCCTTTCTGTGAACAATCTGCGCTCGACCGTCGCCATCGTCTGGCGGATCGCCATTCCCTACTTCCGCTCCGAGGACAAGGTCGCCGGCCGCGCCCTGCTTGCCACCGTCATCGCCATCGAGCTCGCACTGGTGGCGATCGATGTGCTGGTGAACCAGTGGCAGGCCCGGTTCTACAACGCGCTGCAGGAGTACAATTGGGACAGCTTCATCTGGGAGATCGGCGTCTTCGTCGTGCTCGCGACGACCTTCATCGTGCTGGCGGTTTATCAACTCTATCTCAATCAATGGCTGCAGATCCGCTGGCGGCGGTGGATGACCGAGACCTATCTCCGCCATTGGCTCAGCAACGCCAATCACTATCGCATGCAGCTCAAGGGCGACGCGGCAGACAACCCCGACCAGCGCATTGCCGAGGACGTGAAGCAGTTCATCGAACAGACTCTCTTCATTACGATCAACCTTCTCAGCTCAGTCGTGACACTGGCCTCGTTCGTCGTCATCCTCTGGGGCCTGTCAGAAGCGGCTCCTCTCACGCTGTTCGGCATCGAGTATTCGATCCCCGGCTATCTGGTCTGGGCCGCATTGTTCTACGCGATCGCCGGCACGGCCGTGACGCATTGGGTTGGCTCGCCGCTGGTCAACCTCAACTTCGAGCAGCAGCGCTTCGAGGCCGATTTCCGCTTCAACCTGGTGCGCGTCCGCGAGAACTCCGAGCAGATCGCGGTGCTGCGCGGCGAGGCTGCCGAGCATCATCTGTTGTCGAGCCGGTACGGCCGGGTGGTGCAGAACTGGTATCAGATCATGAGCCGGACCAAGCGGCTGACGGCCGTGACGAGCGGCTACTCGCAGGTTGCCACGATCTTTCCCTACGTCATCGTCGCACCGGCCTATTTCGCCAAGAAGGTTCAACTGGGCGGCATGATGCAGACGGCTTCAGCGTTCTCGAGCGTTCAGCGTGCGCTGTCCTTCTTTGTGAACACCTATCGTACGCTCGCCGAGTGGCGCTCGACGGTCGCCCGCCTCGACGGCTTCGAAATGGCGATCGAGAGTGCCAAGACGCTCTCGACCGAGCCGCAGACGATCGATGTCGTGAACCATGCGGGAGACAGCATCGACCTCGCCCAGCTGCTGCTGAAGCTGCCGAACGGGCTGCCGCTGATCGCGGCCGACGGCTTCAGCCTCAAGAGCAGCGAGCGCACGCTGTTGACCGGGCCATCCGGCGCCGGCAAGTCGACACTGTTCCGCGCCATCGCCGGCGTCTGGCCGTTCGGCAGCGGCTCGATCAGCGTTCCCGCGCACGCCAAGCTCATGATGCTGCCGCAGCGCCCCTACTTCCCGATCGGCGCACTCAGGGCTGCGATCGTCTACCCGGCAGCGGCCGATGCCTTCAACGCCGAGCAGGCCAAGGACGCGCTCGTTGCGGTGGGGCTGCCGCAGCTGGCCGAGCGGCTCGACGAGGACGCCCACTGGAACCGGATGCTGTCGCTCGGCGAGCAGCAGCGGCTCGGAATCGCCCGCGCGCTGCTGCATCGGCCGCAATATCTCTTCCTCGACGAAGCCACGGCGTCGCTGGACGAGCCGAGCGAAGCCAGGCTCTACCGCGTCATCGCGGAGCGCCTGCCCGAGACCACCATCGTCTCGATCGGCCACCGGTCGACCCTGCACGAATTCCATGATCGCAGGGTGGAGCTGATCCGGGACGGCGACCGGTTCTCGTTGCGGCCGACTGATCAGGCCGCCGCAGCGGACGCCTCCGCAGGCAGCGGCGGCAGCTGAGCCCAGCCGCCTCCGGCGAGACAGATGCGGGGTTGCCGCGCCTCTGCCTCCGGACCGCCTGGGCCGCCGCCTCTTCAGTCCACGCCGACGCGTGGCCAGCGCCGCGCTCGCTGATGAGGATTGACCACTGGCGCGCGTCCGCACGAGGCCCTGGGCCTGCAACGAACACGAAAATCTGCCTGGCCGATCGGGCCCCAGATCGCGCCCGCCAGATGACGGCGGGCCCCCTGAGCTTCCACCCTCCCGCCGAGGCTGCTGCGCGGTCGGGGCCGTACTTGTGAGCCTCCGACAGGAGCCGCGCTCGTCCAGCGGACGCCTGCCCCCAGACTGATTCCGGCCAAGGGCGAAGGAGCCGGCCAACACCCGGCAAGCAGAAGGGCGGCAGATTGCTCTGCCGCCCTTGCTTAAAACTTCGATTCGCCTTGCGAGGATTACTTCAGGTTGGTCATCGCGGTCAGGTCGACCGAGAGCTTGGCGATGCCGGTCGCACCGCACCAGTTCGAACCGGTTCCGAACGGATTGTTCGGGGTGACGGTCGTCGTTCCGAGACCCGCATTGAAGGCACCCGTGAAGACGCTGCAATCGCCCTTCGACAGGTTGGTGTCGGAGTAGCGCAGGTCCAGCGTGAACACCTTGTAGGTGAAGCCGATGCCGACATTCCAGGTGTTGTAATCCGCGTAGTGGATGCCGTTCGGGAAGGCCGGAGTGCCGTAGAACGAGTCGGTGGTGCCGAACCACTGACGGCCAAACTCACCCGACACGTACATGCCGACGCCGCTCGAACCGAACACGGTGCTCGGCGCGGTGTACTTGCCGGTGACCGAAGCGTAGTTGCCCCAGGCGCCGGAGTTCAGGAAGTTCGGAGAGTAGAACTCGGTGATGCCGAACGCCCAGCTATCGTTAACCGTGTAGGTGCCCTTGCCGTAGACCTCGAAGAAGCTGACGTCCTTCTTCATGGTGTTGCCGTTGGCCAGCGCATTGGCTGCGCACTCGGCTCCTTGGAACCGACCGGCGAAATCAAAGCCGGTGCCGCCGAACTGGCAGGTCCCGCCCGGATACAGATAGCCCCACACGCCGATGTCGAAGGCGAAGGCGCCGAAGGTCGGACGGATACCGCCGTAGACGTCGATCTCGGCAGCAGCGCGGTTCGCGAACGAGATGCTCTCACCGGCCACGCCGACGTAGAACTGCAGGTCCTTGTTGACGTTGTAGCGCGGCTCGAAATAGGCCGCGACCGACGGCTTGTGGTTCGACTGCGTGACGCCGCGGAACACATAGTCGTTCATGATCGCGGAGCCGAACGCGATGTCCCAGGGCTCGAACGCCGGCGGAGGCGGCGCCTTCAGGGCCTTCACCGCCATATCAGCGGCCGAAGCCGACCCCGAAATCATTGCCAGCGCCGTTGCCAACAAAGCCAACTTCTTCATGACGATCCCCATCACCCTAGTTTCGAACGTCAGCCCCATATTCGGCCCCCCAGGGCGCAAACAAGACCGGCCGCGTCATCCGGACGCAATTTGTGACAAGGTCCCGCCGCAGGTGAAGCAAAAAAGCGAGGCACCTGCTGACTTTTTGGGCGATTTGACAATTCTACGGCAGGTTGTCCGCGCCTGTTGCATTTGAACAACAAATCTACGTGTCGGAAAGGCATCCGGATGTGCACATGGGGCGCGGCGCGGGGGTTTTCCACCGTCGCCGCAGCCGAATCCGATCGCGACATGGAGCGGCTGTGCCCGGCACGACACGGATTCGCCCGACCGTAAATCCGCGGGGGGCATTCCTTTCACGACCAACACGGCCGCCAACACAACGCCCCAACGAAGGGGCCTAAACGAGAGGGCCAAAACGAGAAGGCCGCAACGTCATCGCTGCGGCCTCGTCAGGTCAATCAGTTCGGTCAGGTCGATCGGGCGTCAGCTCTCCGAGCTCGCCCCCTCTTCGCCGTCATGCCCGGCGGCTGGCGCGTCTGGCGTCGCCCAGCTGGTCTCGGCTGCAGACTCGGCTTCATTGATTTCGGGTGTCTGGACCGGAGCCTTCTTCGGCGCTCGCTTCTTGGCAGCCTTCTTCGGCGCGACCGGGACCTTGCCCGCTGACGACTTCGCGGCCTTCTTCGCGGCGGCTTTCTTGGCAGGAGCCTTCGCAGCGGCCTTCTTCGCAGCTGCCTTCTTCGCGGGTGCCTTGGCCGCCTTCTTCGCCGTCTTCTTCACCTTCTTGGCCGGAGCCTTCGCAGCCTTCTTGGCGGCCTTCTTCGCAGATTTCTTGGCCGCCTTCTTGGCGGACTTCTTGGTCGACTTCGTCGCCTTGGCCTGCGCCATCAGCTTCTTCGTTTTGTCCTTCTTATCCTTCT
>JBARNF010000043.1:0-36651 GCA_049802835.1 Bradyrhizobium sp. | reverse complement strand
CCGCCGCAGCGCGGGCGTCCGCGATGGCCTGCTTGAAAGCTTGCACGTTGGGCGCGCCGGGGACGCGGAAATGGCCGATGATGAAGGCCGGTGTTCCGCGGAAGCCGAGGCCTGTGGCCTGCTCGTGATTGCGCGCGAGCACGGCGTCGATGTCGGCGCGCTTGGCTGCGAGGTCGGCCTTGGCACGGGCGAGGTCGATCCCGGCAGCAGCGAGCGTTGCATCGACCTTGGCCTCGGACAGCTTCTCGTTCAGCGAGATCAGCGCCTCATGCGCCTCGGCGAACTTGTCCTGATATCTGGCCGCCAGAGTGAGACGGGCCGCGTAGATCGAGGCACCGCCGAAGATCGGCCAGTCCTTGAACACCAGCCGGACGTGGCCATCGTCGCGCACGACCTTGGCGAGGTCGGGGCTGATCTTGCGGCAATACGGACATTGGTAGTCGAAATACTCCACGATCGTGATATCGCCGTCCGCGTTGCCGACGGCGGGAATGGCGGGATCCTGCAGGATGCGCGCTTCGCTCAGGATGTCGGTGTTATCGTCTTCGGCGCGGGCCTGCAGCGGCAGGATGGCGGCCGTCAACAGCAGCAACGTCGCGAGGGATGCGGCAAGGCTTCTTCTGGTCATGACGCTTCTTCTGGTCATGAGGCTTGTTGTGATCATGTCTTGTTCTCCGGATGAGGGGTGTTTGATGCGGTGTCGATCGCGTCGAGCACGATTTGCGGGGTCAGCAGCTCGGGGAGCAGGATTCCAGCCGGCGCACCCGGGCCGAACACGACGTTGAAGGGCAGGCCATAGCGGTCGAAGGATCTGAGGTAGGTCGCAATCGTATCGTTGGGCGAGGTCCAGTCCGCCCTGATGGCGACGACGCCGGCGGTGAGGCGGTTCCGCACGGCCGCGCTGTCGAGCACGAGCTTCTCATTGACCTTGCAGGTGACGCACCAGGTCGCGCCGATGTCGACGAACACGGTGTGGCCGGTGCGAACCTGCGCTGCGATCTCGGCTGGCACCAGCGGTTGCCAGGCGATCCCGGGCGCTTGCGCTGTGCTCGCCGGCTGTTGCACATAGGTGGCGGCCATCAGCACCAGCGCCAGCGTGAGGGCGAGGCCGACCCCCGCGATGGTCCTCCGCAACGGGAAGCGGCGTGTGGTCATGATCAGGATGGCAACGAGCAGCGCGGCGGCAAGGATGATGGCGGGGGCAGGTCCACTGATGTCCGCGAGCACGACCAGCAGCCACAGTGCGGTCGCGGCCATCGCGGCTGCCGCGAGGGCGCGCAGCTTCAGCATCCAGCGTCCCGGCCGCGGGAACAGCGCGGCAAGGCGTGGTACAGCTGCAAGACAGAGATAGGGCGCAGCCATCCCGATGCCGAGCCCGGTGAACACGAGCAGGATCTGAGGCGCGGCCTGCGACAACGCAAAGGCGACGGCGGTTCCGACGAAGGGAGCCGAGCACGGCGTCGCCAACAGGGTCATGACGAAGCCGTTCACGAGATGACCTGCGATCGTCCGCTGGCTCGTGGCCGCGCCGAGGCGGCCTGCGATCCACCACGGCAGATTGATCTCGAACAGGCCGAGCAGATTGGCGCCGAATGCGGCGAGCACGATGATCATCGCGACCAGGAAAACCGGCTGCTGGAACTGCAAGCCCCAGCCGACTTCGGCGCCGGTCGCCTTCAGGGCTGAGAGGACGAGCGCGAGGCTCACGAATGACGCGACGATGCCGGCGGCTGTGGCCAGGAATGCCGACCGCGGCGAGACCGAGCGCCCCGGCTCATGATCGACCAGTGACACCAGCTTCAAGGACAGCACCGGAAACACGCACGGCATGAAGTTGAGAATGAAGCCTCCGAGCAGCGCGATGCCGAGAATGGTCCAGATCGATGCGGCGGTGACGTGAGGCGCAGCCCCCGGAACGGCCGCAGCCGCGGCCGCAGTTCCGGCTGCGTTCACGGCAAGCGTGGTTTCGATCGATCGGTCGCCATCAACCAGCGTGACCCGAAGCCGGTCGATCCGACCGGCCTGATCGAGACCTTGCACCGGCACGGTGATCCGGACGCCGCCATCCGACATCCTGCTCACCCGCGCGCGGCCGCCGGAGACTGCGTCGTTGCCATCGAGAAAGACGTCCGGTGCGACCAGCGGCGGCGAAGCCTGCGCTTCGAGCAGCAATTGCGGCTTGGCTTGGCGATCCAGGCTCAGGGCCGTGATGGACAGGCCGGGCGACGTCGCGCGCGGGACGCTGTGCCGCCATTCGTCGATCTGCGCCTGGCCGTTCGGCTGGCGTGTCGCCGCGGGGATGTCGGCCTCGAGCTGCGCCTCCTGCTGGGTGCAGATGACGGAGCACACGAAGAGGACGGCCTTCAGGGCAAGATGCGCCGGAGCCGCTCCGTCCTGGAGCCGTACCCGCAAGGGAAGCAGCACGTGCTCGTCATAGCCGAAGGTGTCGATGTCCTGATCGGTGAAGCGGCGCGGCGCCGGCCATTCGACCGTGACGTCGGCGATGTTGCGGGAGCCGGACCAGTCGAATTCGGGCGGTGCGCCGGCATCGCCGGCTGAGCGCCAATAGGTGTGCCAGCCCGATCCGAGCCTGACATCCAGGCCCGCCCATGCCTCGGTCGGACCGCCGTCGGTTCGCGCGACCTCGCCGACCAGCAGGCGTGTGTCGACCTCCGGCTTGTGCGGCAGGCCGCCGGCTGCGGCCATCGTTGGGGCCAGATGGAACGCCCCGAGCAGCAGCGCAGCCAGGCCGAGTTGACGAATGGACATGAAGAACTCCCTCGCGCTGATCGCGCACGGCATGGGCAGCCGCGCTGCGCCGCATCCAGCGTCGGAGCCGATCCGGTCGAGATGCGATCGATAAGGATATTCGTCCGCGCAAGCCGCTGCGTTACGTCGCGTGCGACAAGGCGACGGCGATAAGCCTAGGAGAGCCGGCAGGGCGGGCGGTAGGGCGAGGAGGCGTGGCACTGCGTCGACAGCGCATCATCGTGCGGTCGCCATGTCAGCATCTGAAGCGCCGCAACCGGCTGCGCCGTCGCACCGTCGCTCGTCGGAATGGCCGTAACACCCGCTCCGGCAAACGGGCAGGTGTTGATGGTGCCTGGAAGCACCGCCTTCTTGCACGGCTTTGGCGCGTCCGTCCTGGTGCGAGACAACTGACGCGCGGCATCGGCTTTACCGGCCGTTGCTGCCGCAGCCGACTCCAATGCGCCCAGAAGAGGAGCCAGGCTCATCACGATCGCGATCATCGCCGCCGCGAAGCGGCGCATCGTCACATGCATCGTGAGAACGGGACGCCTCATCGGGGATCATCTGCTCCAGCGGAAACTGGTCGCGCAAACCGGCCGTGTTTGGCAACTGACATCTTCGTGACGCTGCAGTGCTGCGGCGAATGGCGGCGCTTATACACGGGTTGTTGTCAGAGCACGTTGATCGGCACCTTGAGGAAGGTCTTGCCGGTCTCGTCCGCGGGCGGCAGATGCCCGCCGCGAATGTTGACCTGCAGCGAGGGAATGATCAGGCGCGGCATGCCCAGCGTCTTGTCGCGGGCCTCGCGGAGCGCGACGAACTCATCCTCGGTCATTCCGTCGCGTGCGTGGATGTTGTGCAGCCGTTCCTCGCCCACGGTCGTTTCCCAGCGCACGGCGCGGCCGTTCGGGCCGTAGTCGTGACACATGAACAGCCGGGTCTCGCGCGGCAGCGTTTCGAGGATTGTCCGGATCGAGCGAAACAGCGTGCGCGCATTGCCGCCGGGGAAGTCGGCGCGCGCGGTGCCGCCGTCCGGCATGAACAGGGTGTCGCCCACGAAGGTCGCATCGCCTATCACGTGGGTGGTGCAGGCCGGCGTGTGCCCCGGCGTGTGCATGACGAACGCCGTCATCCGGCCGATGCGGTAGGTGTCACCGTCCTTGAACAGCCGGTCGAACTGGCTGCCGTCGCGGCGAAACTCGGTGCCCTCGTTGAAGACTTTGCCGAACGTCTCCTGCACGGTCACGATATGCTCGCCGATGCCGAGCTTGCCGCCGATCCTGCCCTGGATGTAGGGCGCGGCTGACAGATGATCGGCGTGAGCGTGCGTCTCGATCAGCCATTCGGGCTGCAGATCGTTCAGCTTCACATAGTCGATCAGCATGTCGGCCGACCGCGTGCTGATGCGGCCGGCCGCGTAGTCGATGTCGAGGACGGGATCGATGATGGCGCAGGCCGCGGACGATGGATCCTTCACGACGTAGCTGATCGTGCTGGTGTCCGGATCGAAGAAGCCGGCCACCTTGGGCTGCACGCGCAGATCGATCGGATGGGACATGGCTGCTGCTCCACGATGAAGTTTCCCGGACGGCACCGCCGCCCAGGACTCGTCTGTCGCCCAGGCCGATCTAAGACGTCGCGCCGGACTTGGTTCCGCAGGTGTTGATGCCGAGCATCGCATAGGGCGGGCACCAGCCGATCAGCGCCGTACCGAGCGGGATCAGGCCCAGCAGACCCCACAGCGTCTGCGGGCCGATGACGGTGAGGCTCAGGATGGCGAGTCCCACGATGATCCGGATCAGCCGATCGATCTTGCCAACGTTCTGTGCCATCTCGCGCTTCCTTTGCCTTGTGATGATCAGATCATAGAAGGCGGTGCGGGGACGGTATGTAACTAAGTCACCAACCCAGCCGTATTCTAGCCATGCTGCGCAAGCCGCGAGAGCGCCGGCCCGTCGGTGATCTCGACCGTCCCGCGAGCCACGCGCAGCCAGCCGCGCCGCGCGAATTCAGTGAGCTGACGGCTGATCACCTCCCGCGCGCTGCCGAGCTCGTTGGCGAGATCCTGGTGCGTTGCGGCGATATGCTGCTTCGATCCGGCAAGCTCGAGCAGCTTCTGCGCCAGTCTCACGTCGATCCGCTGAAACGCGACCTCCTCGATGACACGGAAAAGGTTCGTGACCCGGCGGCTGAACGCGGTGAAGACGAATTGGCGGAATTCGCGCGAACTCGCGATCAGCCGGTCGAACAGCATGCGGGGGACCGCCACGGCGCGTATTGTCGTCTCCGCGATGCCCTCGGCCTGATAGTCCTCGTAGCCCATCAGGCAGGCGGTGGTGAGGGCGCAGCTTTCCCCGGCCTGGACGCGATAGAGCACGATCTCGCGGCCCGACTCGGACGTCTGCTGCACGCGAATCGTCCCGTCCAGCAGCATCAGAAAGGACTCCGGCGCCTGACCGGGACCGAAGATGCGGCTGCCTTCAGGCAGCTCGACGATCAGGCTGGTGTCGCGCAGCTGAAGCAAAATGTCGTGCGGCAGCTGCCGGAGCAGCGGAAAGGCGTGCGTCCAATCGTCCGGCTGCGCCATCACGGTGCGTCGGCGGATACGGCCGTCATCGCAGCGATGCCGAAGGCAAGTGCGAAGAACGGCTCCATGATGAACTCCCGATACCTTCCCTGCGAATACCGGTACCGCGAGCGCCGCCGTTGCTGATTGAGCTACATCAACGTTGAAGTGGCTGAGATGGGGAGGGAAGCGCCTGTCGCGGGTTGGTAAAGGGACTTGGTTATCGAACCCCGCTCAGAGAATATCGGCGATGGAGTGCCCCTGGAGCTCGATGCCGAGGCCCTGCATGCCGAGATCGGTGATCTCGCCTCCCATGGCTTTGAGGCTCTCCTCGCGGATCAGCGACATCAGTCCACGCCGCAACGCCAGGAACTCCGACGACATCATCATGGCTTGCTGCCGCGGCCGCTCCAGCGGGATCTGGATCTCGGCCTTGATCGAGCCGGGGCGCGCGGTCATGCAATAGACCCGGTCGGACAGGAAGATCGCCTCGTCGATGTCGTGGGTGACGAACAGCACCGAGATCTTCAGCCGCTGCCACATGTTGGTGAGGATCTGCTGCATGATGATCCGGGTCTGCGCGTCGAGCGCGCCGAACGGCTCGTCGAGCAGCAGCACCTTGGGGCCGGTGGCGAGCGCACGCACGATGCCGACGCGCTGCTTCATGCCGCCGGAGAGACGCTCGGGATAGTGGTTCTCGAACGCCTCGAGCCCGGCGAGCCCGAGCAAAGTGCGGGCCGCGCGTGTGCGCTCGAATTTCGGCATGCCCCGCATCTTCAGTCCGAACTCGACGTTCTCGCGCACCGTCTTCCAGGGAAACAACGAATATTGCTGGAACACCATGCCGCGCTCGGCACTTGGGCCGGTCACGGCGTTGCCGTCGACCGTGACGACGCCGCTGGTCGGCTTCAGGAAGCCCGCGACCGCATTGAGCAGCGTCGACTTGCCGCAACCCGAGGGCCCGACGATCGAGACGAACTCGCCGGGCTCGACATGGATGTGCGTGTCGGTGACGGCCTCGACCGCGCCGTCGATGGTCTCGTAGCTCAAAGCGAAATTGCGGACCTCGATGCGGCCCGGTCTCGTATCCGCTGCGGCTTGGCTCATCGCGAACTCCAGGGCATCACCAACTGTCCGGCGGCGCGGATCACGAGGCTCGAGCCGAGCCCGAGCACACCGATTGCGATCATGCCGAGCGCGATGTCGGCATATTGGACCAGCGAGTAGGCTTCCCAGGTAAAATAGCCGATGCCGAACTGGCCCGAGATCATCTCGGCTGCGATCAGGGACACCCATGCGACGCCCATGCCGACGGTGAGACCCGTGAAGATGTGCGGCAGGGACGCCGGGAAGTAGACCTCGCGGAAGATCGCGGTTTCCCGCGCGCCGAGGCATTTGGCGGCGCGGACCAGCACGGGATCCACCAGCGTCATGCCGTGCAGCGTATTGAGCAGGATCGGAAAGAACGAGCCGAGAAAGGTGATGAACACGATGCTCTGCTCGTTGGTGGGCCACAGCATGATCGCCATCGGCACCCATGCAATCGCAGGGATCGGACGCAGCACCTCCGCGACCGGGAATACGGCGTCGTGAACCAGCTTGAAGCGTCCCATGATGAGTCCGAGTGGAACGCCGACCACCGCGGCCAGCGAGAACCCGATGAAGATCCGGCGGCAGCTGAGCAGGATGTGCATCAGGAATTTGGGATCGTGGATCGCCCTGGTGAAGCTCGCGTACACCGCCAGCGGAGCGGGCACGTTGGTGAATTTCACGAAGAAGACGACGCGATAGGTCGTCAGCAGGTGCCAGGCGATCAGGAACAGGATGAGCGAGGCCGTGCCGATCAGCAACGACCGCAGCTTGTCCTGGTTGAGCCGGAACCAGCGCGCCGCGCGGGCAGAGAAGACAGATCGGCTCGGTGGGATGGCAGCGCCGGGCGCGGCGGATGCCGCGGCCCGGTCGTGCGAGCTCATGAGGGCCGGGCTGCTCACGTCTTGCCTCCCGCCACTGCCAGCTTCACGGCATCGTCCAGCCCCATCACCTTGCCGCCGATCTTGGCGGCATAGGCTTCCGCGTCTTTCTTCAGCAGGAAGGGAGCGATCTCGCCGTTGCCGGCGGCAAAGAAGGCCTGATCGGCGAACAGCTTGATGCCGCGCGCGGTGTCGAAGACGTAGGCCACGTTGATCGTCTTGCCCTTGGCCCTGAAGTCGGCATAGGCGCCGAGCGTGCAGGACGCGCTGCTGAAGGCCGCGATGCCCTCGCCGTCGACCCAGACCTCGCCGGCCCTGCGCGGCTCCGTGATCGGCTTGTTGCAGAACCTGTCCTGGCCCGAAACCTCGTAGTTCGCCGTACTCGCGAGCTCCTTGTCGTAGTCGAGCTTGAGTTCGGCATAGGCCTTTCGGATGTAGGAATCGTCGACCCACTTCTTCGGATCGAACTCCTTCATGCGTCCGAGGCTCTGCAGCACCTTGACGTCGACCGCGGCAGCGTCGATCAGCGCGGGCTTGATCGTCGGGTCCGTGATCATGTTGCCGCCGGGGCCGAGAAAGATGTAGACGACCTCCTTGTTGATCCCGGTCCACTCCTGGATCTTTTCGGCGGCCGCCTTCGGATCCTGGCGCAGCCACTGGTTGGCGGCGATGATCGCCTTGATGTAGGCGACGACGACCTCGGGATATTTCTCGGCAAAGTCGGTGCGGACGACGACGCCGTGGAAGGTCGGCAGATTGGTCTGGACGCCGTCGAAGATCTTGCGCGCAAAGCCGCGGAACGGCAGCAACTCGGCGAACGGCACGAAGTCGGCATGCGCGTCGATCTTTTTTTCCTGCAGGTTGGTCGAGCCGACTTCCGGGGTCTGGCTCACCAGCTGGAGGAAGTCCGATCCGTAGCCGCCGTCCTGAAGCGCCTTCAGGACCATGCCGTGGGCCGCCGAGCCGAAGGGAACGCTGACCAGCTTGCCCTTGAGGTCGGAGAGCTCGTAGTAGGGCGAATCCTTGTGAACGACGATGCCATTGCCGGAGCCGGAAAGGTTGTAGGCGGCGACCGCGATCAGCCGGCTCTTGCTGTCAGGATTGTTCTCGAAGGTGAAGCCGTTGACGATGAGCGGATAGTCGCCCATCATGCCGAACTGCAGCTTGTTCGCCATCATCCCGTTGGTGACGGGCGGACCCGAGGTGAAGTTCTGCCACTCGATCTCGAACTTGACGTTGGCGTATTTGCCGTCCTTTGGAAGATACTTTTCGAGCAGGTGAAGCTGCCGCACGATTGTGCCGGCGGTGACGGTGTTGGTCGTCGTATCCTGGGTGCCTATCCCGATCGTGACCGTCTCTGCTGCGGCGGGCTGCGCCGCGATCCATGAAAGGCAGGTGACGGACAACAACAGCGCTTGATAGCGGCGGACCATTCTCATCCCCGTTCGGTTGGATGGCTGATGGCGCCATGATGGTTGCCGCGTCGGTGAGCGCAAATCCGGACTTCAGCAGCGGGTGGATTAGTTGCCGTCAAAATCCGGTTGCGTACTCCTTGGGCAGTTTTGCTCATGACAGCCGCTTGCATGAGCAGTCAGGTCAATCCGCCGCCTGACCGCGCATCTCCTCCAGAAGGTCGGGGCGGCAGACCACGATCTGCGAACGCCTGGTGCGGACGATCTGTTTTTCCTGCATCCGCTTGAGGCTGATCGTGACCCACTGCCGTGTCGCGCCGACCATGTGAGCGATATCGGCGTGGGTAAAGGCCGCGGCAATGACCTTGCCTTCGGGATCATCAACGCCGTACAGCTCGACGAGATGCAGCAGGAGATGGGCGAGCCGCTCGGTGATCGAACGGGTCCCCAGCATTTGTGCCAGGGCGGAGTAGCACTTGCCCTTGAAGCTCAAGCCTTCGATCAGGCCGACCGCGAGATTGGGCATCTCTGCGACCAGCGCTCGCAGCTCCTTGCCCGGAAGCTGGACCACGCTGGCATTGCTGGCGGCAACGCCGGACCATTGATGCACGCCGGTGTCGAACACCTCCGGACCGCCGACGAAATTGCCGACATGCCAGTAGGCCAGGGTGATCTCACGCCCCTGCGGCGAAGTGTAGAACACCCGGATGCGGCCGCTCTCGATCAGGAAGATGCCGTCGTGCTTGGCGCCCTGACTGAACAGGGTCTGGCCGCGGTTCAGCACCTTGCGGCGCCCTTGCTTGAGCACCTGCTCACGCTCGCGCAGGCTGAGCCTTTCGATCAGCGACGGCGGCCCGCCGATCGATTGCTGGCTTTCAGTGAGGAGAAGGGAAGAGGTGGTTACGGCGCGTGCGGAGGTTGGGGGCGAAGGCACGGCATCCGCTGCTGATTTGGCCGCCTGCAGCAACATATCCTGCCTCCGCATCGATCACACTGACCAGAAGCGGAGCAATGTTCGTGCCATCCAGCTTAGCAGGTCGCGGATCAATCGCCGGCGAGTTCCCGGAGGTATGATTTCGGAAAAATGCCGCGGTCGTGCCCATCGGAGAAGGCGATGTTGAAGCCGTAGCCGAGATCGCCGACGGCGACGATGCCGATACCCGGAAATCGCGCGGGAAAGCGGCCGTCGAACCGGGCTCGCTGGCAATGCGCGCAACGGCAGGACAGGCGCAGTCGTTCGGCCGGCACCACGGCCCGGTCTCCACTGGCGGTCCGCAGCAGCAGCGATGCCAGGTCGGCGCTGACCTCGCCATCGGCGATCTCCGTTGCGATCATGGTGTCTCCTGGTTGCATCGGGGCTCCAATCCCAGCTTAGGGAAGCGGCATCCGGTCTCCCAGCAACTAATTGCCTTGGGGGCCGGAAAGGCGGGTTCGTCGAACCGCTGATGATCTTCGTCGTGGGCGTCGGCCGGAAAACTTCGCAACTAATCGACCGAGCGCGGTCTTTCGAAATTGCCGCATCGGCTCGTTTCCGCAACATCGTCGTCGTCAATGACAAGGGTGCGATCTGCGCCGAGGAGCGGACGATGAGCGCATTTCAGAGCGAGACAGTGGTGTCGGTCCGGCACTGGACCAATTCGCTGTTCAGCTTCACCGCCACGCGGGACCCTGGCTTCCGCTTTCAGAACGGGCAGTTCGCGATGATCGGCCTCGAGATCGAGGGCCGGCCGCTGATGCGCGCCTACAGCATGGCGAGCGCCAACCACGAGGGGGAGCTCGAGTTCTTCAGCATCAAGGTGGCGGATGGACCGCTGACCTCCCGGCTGCAGAAGATCAAGCAGGGCGACCAGATCCTCGTCGGGCGCAAGGCGACCGGCACGCTGATCGCCGGTAACCTCATTCCAGGCAAGAGGTTGCTGCTGCTGTCGACCGGAACGGGTCTTGCGCCCTTTGCCAGCCTGATCAAGGATCCCGACATCTACGACACCTATGAGACCATCGTGCTGGCCCATGGCTGCCGTCAGGTCTCCGAGCTCGCCTATGGCGAGCAACTCGTCGACAATCTGCGACGGCACGAATTCTTCGGTCCGCTGGTGCGGGACCGGCTGCTGCATTATCCGACCGTGACCCGCGAGCCGTTCCGCAACCGCGGCCGCATCACCGACCTGATCGCGACCGGGCAGATGTTCGACGACATCGGCGGCCCGGATCTCGACCGGGAGACCGATCGCGTCATGCTGTGCGGCAGCCCGGCCATGCTCGCCGAGCTCCAGGCCATGCTGGAAGCGCGCGGCTTCACCGAAGGCAATCACAGCACGCTGGGCCATTTCGTTGTCGAAAAGGCGTTCGTCGAACGTTGACCGCACCCTTTGCGAGGAATTTCGCCCCGACGACAACTAATTGCTATCGCCGGGCGCGCAGCTGAACAACTCTGATCCGGACCGGCTCTCCGCCGGCCAAGCGGGAGCTAAGAATGGCAATGGATGAGATCGTCGACGGCCTCTCGGAGGTGTCCTGCGATGTGCTGGTAATCGGTGGCGGCACCGCCGGACCGATGGCCGCCCTGAAGGCCAAGATGAAGAATCCGAAAGCCAACGTCGTTCTGCTCGAAAAGGCGAACGTCAAGCGCTCCGGCGCGATCTCGATGGGCATGGACGGCCTGAACAACGCCGTCATTCCCGGCTACGCGACCCCGGAACAATATACCAAGGAGATCACGATCGCCAATGACGGCATCGTCGACCAGAAGGCGGTCTACAAATATGCGCAGAGCTGCTACTCGATCATCGAGGAGCTCGACAGCTTCGGCATCCGCTTCCTCAAGAACGAGAACGGCGACTATGCCGTCAAGAAGGTGCACCACATCGGTACCTACGTTCTGCCGATGCCGAATGGCGAGACCGTCAAGAAGGCGCTCTATCGCCAGCTGCGTCGGGCCCGCATCCTGATCTCCAACCGCTATATGGCGACGCGCCTGCTCAAGTCGGGCGACGGCCGCATCGCCGGCGCGATCAGCGTCAACACCCGGACGGCCGAGTTCCTGGTGATCAAGGCCAAGGCGGTGATCCTGTGCATGGGGGCGGCCGGCCGGCTCGGCCTGCCGACCTCGGGCTACATGTTCGGAACTTACGAGAATGCCGCGAACTCCGGTGACGGCTATGCGATGGCCTATCATGCCGGTGCTGCACTCGCCAATCTCGAGTGCTTCCAGATCAATCCGCTGATCAAGGATTACAACGGCCCGGCCTGCGCCTATGTCGCCGGTCCCTATGGCGCCTACACGGCCAACAACGAGGACCGCCGCTTCATCGAATGCGACTACTGGTCGGGCCAGATGATGCTCGAGTTCTACAACGAGCTGCTGTCGGGCAAGGGGCCGGTGTTCCTGCAGCTCAAGCACCTGCACGACAAGACGATCGAGGAGATCGAGTCCACCCTTCACAAGGTCGAGCGGCCGACGCGCGGGTTGTTCCAGCAAGGCCGCGGTGTGGACTATCGCGATGAGTCGATCGAGATGCACATTTCCGAAATCGGCTTCTGCTCCGGCCACAGCGCTTCCGGCGTCTTTGTCGACGACAATGCCCGCACCACGGTGCCCGGCCTCTACGCGGCCGGCGACATGGCCAGCGTTCCCCACAACTACATGCTGGGTGCGTTCACCAACGGATCGTTCGCCGGGCTCGACGCGATGGAGTTCGCCGACAACCATGATTTCGGCGAGATCGATGCCGCCGAGGTCGCCTGCGAGCGCGAGCGCGTGCTGGCGCCGACCCGGCGCGAGGACGGCATTCCACCGAACCAGATCGAGTACAAGACGCGGCGGCTGGTCAACGACTATTTGCAGCCGCCGAAAGTCACCCGCAAATACGAGCTCGGCATGCGCAGGCTCGCCGAGGTGCGCGATGACATGCAGGAGCGCATGATCGCGCGCAATGCGCATGAGCTCTTACGCGCGCTCGAGGTGCAGTCGATCATGGATTGCGCCGACATGGCGGCCCATGCCTCGCTGTTCCGCGAGGAGAGCCGCTGGGGGCTCTATCACTGGCGCACGGATTTCCCGGAGAAGGACAATGAGAGCTGGTTCTGCCACACGCTGTTGAGCAAGCACGACGGCCGGATGACCAGCCAGAAGCGCGCGGTACAGCCCTACGTCGTGCCGATCGCGGACGACGAGAAGGATCTCTACGACAAGCAGCGCATTCGCGCCAGCGCCTGACGATCAGAAGGAGAACGAGACATGCCTCTTGCAACCTATCAGACGTCGGTTCCTGTCGTCGTCGACGACGCCAAATGCATCGCCGACAAGGGCTGTACGGTCTGCGTCGATGTCTGCCCGCTCGACGTGCTCAGGATCAGCGACCTGACCGGCAAGGCGTTCATGGCTTATGACGAGTGCTGGTACTGCATGCCGTGCGAGGCGGATTGCCCGACCGGTGCCGTCACCGTGAACATTCCGTATTTGTTGAGGTGATCATGTCGAGCCCGTTCGAAGCCTACGACGATCTCGACGACGCCGACGAGCGGCTGGGGGCCGCCGACCCGGCGGAGCGGCGGGTCGCGATCATCGCGCTCGGCCATTCCGGCGATCCGGCTGCGGTTGCGCACCTCGCCAGGATGGTTGCCGATCCCGATGCAGGAGTTCGCCAGCAGGTCGCGATGGCGCTCGGCGAGTTCGACGGGCCCGACGCGGCCGAGGCGCTGGTGCAGCTCCTGGTCGACCCAGAGCGCATTGTGGCGTCGGCAGCCGCCGACAGCCTCGCCGAGTTCAAGGATCCGGGCTCTGCCGACGCCATCCTGCCGCTGGTGAAGCATGCCCATGCCTTCGTTCGGATGGGCGCGCTGCGCGCGCTGAAGGAGCTGCGGCGCAAGGACACGCTGAAACCGGCGCTCGAGGCGCTGCAGGATGCGGATGCGGCGGTCCGTGTGCAGGCGATCGGCGTCATCGGCTTCCTGAAGCTCGAGGAGTCGATACCCGCGCTCACCGCGCTGATCGCCGACCCCGACGCGCATGTTCGGCGCGCGGCGGTCAGCGCGCTCGCGTTCTCGCAGATGAAGATCGCGGCCGAGACCATCACCAGGGCGCTCAAGGACGCCGACTGGATGGTGCGCGAAATGGCCGCCGAAACGCTCGGCCTCAACGTCAATGGTGCGGTCGCGGCCGACCCATTGATCAACTGCCTGGCCGACGCGTTTTGGCAGGTGCGGCTCAAGGCAATCCGGAGCCTTGGTCGCATGAAGATCCTTCAGGCGGTTCGGCCGATCGGCCACTGCATCACCCACGAGCAGGCCAATCTGCGCAAGGAGGCGGCCGCTGCGCTCGGCGAGATCGCCGCTCCCGACGGCGAGCCGTTCCTGGCTCTCGTGGCCAACGATCTCGATCCGGACGTGCGCAAGAACGCGAGATGGGCGCTGCATCAGATAGCCGCGAGCAAGGCCAGGACTGGCGCCTAGCTGCTGAAGCGGGATGTTCGTTTGGGCGAGCCGAGCTGGCGCGCCTGCGATGGCCAGGACGGGAGGCTGCTTTGGGCCTTATCGAACCCACGGGGTGAATGCGTTCGTTGAGTCCGTGCACCATGCGGAGGACTGGAGACTCAGCCCTGGCGGCGCAAGAATCCGGTGATCGTCACCGTGTCCCAGATGCCTGCTGCGGCAAAGGGATCGGCGCGATTGAACGCTTCGACCTCGGCGCGGCCGGGCGCTTCGACCAGGAACAGGCTTCCGATCATCGTCGACCCGTCGTCGGAGACGAGCGGGCCGGACATCACGATCGCGACGGGGAGGCGCGCGCTGTCGCCAAGGTAAGCCTTGTGCGCGTCGTAATTGGCAAGCCGGACCGGCAGCGCACCGGATCGGTCGAGGGCGTGGATGGCGAAAAGCATGGGTCTCTCCGGGATTGACGAGGGGCCGGCTCCCAGTTGGCAGCCGGCCCGGAGGCTGACGAGAAGACAAGTCCGTTATTTCGCGCCGAGCTTGCTGGCCTCCTCGAAGGTCGGACACGTCCGCTGCTCCAGCGGTACGTCGAACGGCTGATAGTTCTCCTTGGTGATGACGGTCGGCTTCAGCACGATCTCGCTGACGACCGGCTGGCCGCGCAGCGCGCGGACGACCATCATGGTGCCGAGGCAGCCCTGGGCGAAGCCGTTATAGTCGCCGCTGGCGAGCAGCTTTCCGGACTTGATCGCGTCGATCGCCTCCTTGGTGCCGTTGATGCCGATCACCTGGGCCTTGCGGTTGGCGCCGTCCAGCGCCTCGATGGCGCCGACGGCCATGGCGTCGTTGGCGGCGAGCACGCCGTCGATCTGCGCATTGGACTGCATCAGGTTCTCCATCACCTGCAGGGCCTGCAGGCGCTGGTAGTTGCCGGGCTGCGAGGCCAGCAGTTTTGCTCCCGGATTCTCCTTCAGCGCGTCATTGAACCCGCGCACGCGATCGACATTGGTCAGCGAGCCCTTGACGCCTTCGATGATGACGATGTTGCCCTTGCCGCCGAGCGTCTTGAGCAGGAATCGGCCGGTCTCCAGGCCGAGACTGTAATCGTCGGCGCCGACGAAGGAGACGAACTTGCCGCCGGCCGAACGGTCGGTGATGTTGACGACGGGAATCTTCGCGTCATTGATCTTCTCGACCCCGGGCACCATCGCCTTGTAGTCGACCGGCGTGAACACGATCGCGCTCGGCTTCTTCACCACGACGTCCTCGATCTGGCTGAGCTGCTCGGGGATCGAGTCCGGCTTGGTCGGGATGTAATGGAGAACCTTGGCGTTCAGCACCTTCGCCATGTTGTCGGCGCCGACCCGCACCGTCTGGAAGAACGGGTTGGTCTGGTTCTTGGTGAAGACGGCGATCGTCTCGCCGTCGGCGCGAGCCTGCGTTGTGACCGCCGTGATCAGAAGCGACAGAGCGAGGCCGCGCGATATCCGATGTTTCATTTGGTTTCCATCCTTGGTTTTTTTGAGTTTGCTTAGCTCATTGCGTCGGGCGCCGCGTCTTCATGTCGAGCCAGACTGCGATGATCACGATGATTCCGGTGACGAGCGGCTGCCAGTTGGCGCTGATCGAGAGCAGGTTCATGCCGTTCAGCACCAGCGTCAGGATCAAGGCGCCGATGAAGGTGCCGAACACGGTGCCGACGCCGCCGAACAGCGAGGTGCCGCCGATCAGGACGGCGGCAATGGCCGGCAGCGTCAGGCTCTCGCCGATGTCAGCTTCGGCGGAGTTGAGCCGCGACAGGAAGATGATCGAGGCAAGCCCGGCCATGGTGCCGGAGACGGTGTAGACGAGCAGCAGCCGGCGCGCGACCGGAATGCCGGAGAGGCGCGCCGCGACCGGATTGGCGCCGATCGCATAGATCTCCTGGCCCCAGATGGTGCGTTGCGCGAACAGCGTGCCGATGGCGAGAAACACCAGCAACAGATAGACCGGAATCGGCAGCCCGAGGAAGTAGCCGCTGCCGATCTGGCGGAAGCCGGAAGGGAAGCCGTGGATGGTCTCTCCGGCCATGTACCAGTAGGTGACGCCGTTGAGCACCCACAGCATGCCGTAGGTCGCGATGAAGGAGGGGATGCGGAGCGTCGTGACCATGAACCCGTTCAGAAATCCGACGGTGCCTCCCGCAAGCAGTCCGGTGAGGATGCCGAGCGCGGGCGAGCCGGTCTGATGGATCACGGTGCCGGCAAGGCAGGCCGACAACGCGACGTTGGCGCCGACCGACAGATCGAGGCCGGCGGTCAGCACGACCAGGGTGAGGCCCGAGGCGATGAAGAACGTCAGGCTCGCCTGCCTGAGCACATTGAGGATATTGCCGAGGCTCAGGAAGGAGTCGCTCAGGACGGTCAGCGCGACGCAGATCAAGAGCGCAGCGAGCATCCGGTAGAACACTTGCGCCGTGCTCTGCGACAGGAACGACCGTGGCGGCAACACGCTCTCCTTGGTCATGTCGCTCATGACCGGCTCCGCAGGCCGTCGAGGAACATGGCGACGATGACGAGCGCACCGACGCTCGCGACCTGCACGGAGGAGGGCAGCGACACCAGGTTGAGTCCGTTGCGCAGCACGCCCACGGCGATGACGCCGAGCACGGTGCCGAGCAGCCAGCCATTGCCGCGCTCGAACGAGGTGCCGCCGACCGCCACAGCCGCGATCGCGTCGAATTCCAGCCCGAGCCCCGCGGTCGGATGTCCCGAATTCATCCGTGAGGTCATCAGCAGGCCGGCAATGCCGGCCATCGTGCCGCTGATCGCGTAGACCGTGATGAGCAGCCGATTGGGTGACAGGCCGGCATATCTGAGCGCCTCGCGATTGCCGCCGAGCGCAAAGACATAGGTGCCGAACCGGGTGTGATAGAGCAGGCCGTGAAAGACCGCGTAGGACGCGAGCCCCATGATGATCGGCACGGGGATGCCGAGCAGGGTGGCCGAATAGATGTCGCGCACGCTATGGGGAATGCCGACCACGCTCTGGCCGTCGCTGACGATCAGCGACAGGCCCTGCGCCATGCCGAGCGTGGCGAGGGTGGCCACGAACGGCGGAATCCCGACGATCGCGACCAGCCAGCCATTGACGGTGCCGAACGCCGCGCCGACCAGGACGGCGGCCCCGAAGCCCAGCAGCACTGATTTGGCCGCGAGCGAGACGATGGCGACGCAGAGCGAGGTCAGCGTCAGCACCGCGCCCATCGACAGGTCGAGCCCCTCGGTCATGATGACCAGCGTCATCGGCAGCGCGAGCATGGTCAGGATCGTCGACTGCACCAGCACGTTGGAGAGGTTCGCGGCCGAGAGGAAGCCCGGTGCGATCGCGCCGAACAGCCCGATCAGCAGCACCAGCACGATCGCAACCCCCGGGATGCGCTGCAGCGATCGGATCGGCGAGACGACGGCCGTGTCACTCATCATGCATCCCCAGTCGCACGATATTCTCCTCGGTCAGCTCGCGGCGTGACAGGTGCCCGGCGATGCGGCCCTCGCGCATGACGTAGGCGCGGTCGCAGACGTGGCAGATCTCGATCTGCTCGGACGAGATCATCAGGGCCGCGGCGCCTTCGGCGACCAGCCGGTCGATCAGCGCGAAGATCTCCGATTTGGCGCCGACGTCGATGCCGCGCGTCGGCTCGTCGAAGATGAACAGCCTGGCGCCGGCCGCCAGCCACTTGCCGATCACGACCTTCTGCTGGTTGCCGCCCGACAGCAGGCCCACCGTCTGCCGCGCATTCGGCGTTGCGATCCGCAATTGCCGGATCAGCCCATCCGCCGTGCGCTGCGCGCCGCTGGGATCGTAGAGCCCGCCGGGAAACAGCTTCTTCAGCGCCGACACCACGAGATTGTCGCCGACCGAGCGCAGCAGCGCGAGGCCCTCGCTCTTGCGGCTCTCGGGGATCAGCGCGATGCCGCGGCGGGCCGCGATATCGGGCTCGCCCGTGATCGGCTTGCCGTCGAAGATGATCTCGCCAGCCGTAACCGGATCGGCGCCGAAGATCGCGCGCGCCACCTCGGTGCGGCCGGAGCCGACCAGGCCGCACAGGCCGACGATCTCGCCCCGCCGCACCTCGATGTTGATGTCGGCAATGCCGGTCGGTGATCCCAACCCCTTGACCTCCAGCAGCAGCTCGCCCGGCTGTTCCGCGAAATGGCGCGGATAGGTCATGTCGATAGTGCGGCCGACCATCATGCGAACGAGCTGGTCGGGCGTGACGTCGGCGGGGCGGAGGCCGTCGATGCGGCGGCCGTCGCGCAGCACGGTGATGCGATCGCCGAGCGCGAACACCTCGGCCATGCGATGCGAGATGTAGACGATCGCCACGCCGTCCGCCTTCAGCCGCCGGATCAGCGCGAACAGCAGCTCCGCCTCGCGGTCGGACAGCGCGGCCGTCGGCTCGTCCATCACCAGGATTCGCGCATTCTGGCTGATCGCCTTGGCAATCTCGACCATCTGCTGCTGCGCGACGCCGAGCTTGTCGACGATGATCGAAGGATCGATGTCGAAACCGATGCTGTCGAGCACGCGCTTCGCATCGGCCAGGATTCTGCGGCGGTCGATGGTGCCGGGCAGGCGGCCCTTCGGCTCGCGGCCGAGATAGATGTTCTGCGCGATGTCGAGGAACGGCACCAGCGAGAATTCCTGGAAGATCACGGCGACGCCGAGCTTCTGCGCATCCGCCGTCGAGGCGATCGCAACCTTCTCGCCCTTGTAGAAGATCTCGCCCGCATCGGCGCTGTACGCGCCGCACAGGATCTTCATCAGGCTGGATTTGCCGGCGCCGTTCTCGCCGAGCAGCATGTGGACTTCGCCCGGGTAGATCGCGAACGACACGTCATCCAGCGCCTTGACGCCGGGAAACGTCTTGCTGATGCCGCGCAGCTCCAGCAGCGGTGCGGGCGATGATGCGGCGATGGACGGCGCCGCGTTCATGGGCGTGCTCCGCCGGCGAAGATCTTGCCCGGATTCATCAGGCCACGAGGATCGAGCGCGGCCTTGATCGCGCGCATCACCGCGACGGCCTCGCCGAGCTCGTCCGCGAGATAGTCGATCTTGCCGAGACCGATGCCGTGCTCGCCGGTGCAGGTGCCGTCCATCGCGATCGCACGCGCCACCATGCGGGCCTGCAGCGCCTTGGCCCCGGCGATCTCGGCGTCGTTGGCTGGATCGATCAGGATCAGCATGTGGAAATTGCCGTCGCCGACATGGCCGACGATCGGCGCAATGAAGCCGTTGCTGTCGGCGTCGCGGCGCGTCTCCGTCAGGCATTCGGCGAGGCGGGAGATCGGCACGCATACGTCGGTGATGACGGCGCGGGCGCCGGGCCGCAGGCCGAGGCCGGCGTAGAGCGTGTTGTCGCGGGCGTGCCAGAGCCGGCTGCGATCCTCGGCCGCCTTGGCCCAGGCGAAGCCGCGGCCGCCATGCTCGATCGCGATCGTCTCGGCCGTCTGCGCCTGCTCGGCGACGGCGGCCTCGGAGCCGTGAAATTCCAGGAACAGCGTCGGCGCTTCCCGATAGCCGAGCTTCGCATAGGCGTTGATGCCACGCATCATGACGTCATCGACGAGCTCGATGCGGGCGGCTGGAACAGCCGACTGGATCAGGGCGATCGCGGTGTCGACCGCGTCGTGCAGGGTGGGGAAGCTGCAGGTCGCGGCCGAGATCGCCTGCGGCAGGGGATGCAGCTTCAGCGTGATCTCGGTGATCACGCCGAGCGTCCCTTCGGAGCCGACGAACAGCCGCGTCAGGTCGTAGCCGGCGGCGGATTTGCGCGCACGCCGTGCGGTGCGGATCACCCGGCCGTCGACCAGCACCACCTCCAACGCCAGAACGTTGTCCTTCATGGTGCCGTAGCGCACGGCCATGGTGCCGGAGGCGCGGGTCGAGGTCATGCCGCCGATCGACGCATCCGCACCAGGATCGATCGGAAAGAACAGGCCTGTCCCGCGCAGCTCGGCATTGAGCTGCTTGCGCGTGATCCCGGGCTGCACCACGACGTCCATGTCGGCCTCGTGCACCGACAGCAGCTTGTTCATGCGGGCGAAGTCGAGACAGACGCCCCCGGCGACGGCAGCGGCATTGCCCTCGAGCGACGTGCCGGCCCCGAACGGGACGATCGGCATGCCGGCCTCGGCGCACAGCCTGACGATGGCCGCGACCTCCCGCGTCGTCTCGGGAAATACGACGATGTCGGGCGGCAGCGTGGGGTAGTAGGATTCGCTCTGACCATGCTGATCCAGCACGCCGCGCGCGACGCTCGCGCGTGGTCCGACCAGGTTCGAAAGCCGCTCGGCCAATGCGCCGGTGCCGACCCGCACGTCCATCATTCCTCCCGTGTGCTTCCTCGATGATCCCGGACTCTTTACGGTCCTTGTCGTCGGCTCAGCTCAAGCCAGATCTGCGCCGCTCGCAAGCTGTTTCAGGCCGAAGTCGTAATTGAGATGAAAATATCCGTCCTGGACCATGCGGCCATCTGGCGCACGGCCCGGCGGGCAGCGCTCGAACGCGCGGATCAGGCTGTCCTTGACGCCGAACACGACATCGGAGTCGAGATGCTGGTCGCCGGCCACGAACACATGCGTCACGAGCCGCTCGAAGCCGGGCGCCGAGATCATGAAATGCACATGCGCCGGCCGCCACGGGTGCCGTCCCTGCGCCGTCAGCATGTCGCCGACCGGGCCGTCGTTGGGGATCGGATAGGCGGCGGGCTTGATCGACCAGAAATGGAAGCGGCCGTCGGCGTCGGTCCGGAATCGCGCGCGCATGGCGAGATCACCGATCTGCTCGAGCCGCTGCACGTCGTAGTAGCCGTCATCGTCGGAATGCCAGACGTCGACCACGGCCCCCGCCAGCGGCTGGCCGTCGGCGCTCGACACCGAGCCGGTGACCAGCAACGGTTCGCCCTTCATCGGGCCGGAGATGTCGTCGCCATTGGCTCTTTCCGGCGCGGCCTGGACGAAGAAGGGGCCAAGCACGGTGGTCTCGGTGGCGCCGTCCGGCACGGGATGATTGATGGCGTCGACCAGCATGGAGACGCCGAGCGTGTCCGACAGCAGGATGAATTCCTGGCGCTTGTCGTCGCACATGTGGCCGGTGCGGGTGAGGAAGTCGATGCCGTACTCCCATTCCTTCTGGGTGGGACGGACTTCGCGCACGAAGGCATGGAGATGGCGCACCAGCGCCTCGCTCACCTGCTTGATCCGCGGATCGCTGGCGCCCGTCAGGCGCTCGATCACGGCATTCGTAATGGTCGTCTCGTCGAAGTTCCGCAAAGTGCTGCCTCCTCTCAGAGTGTCGGCTCGCCCAGCCCGGACAGCCGTTCGAGGTGCCGGACGGTGGCGAGGAAGTCGGTTTCGGCGTCGCCCTGCGCGATCAGCGCGCCATAGGTCTCACGGACCTGCGCCGCGAGCTGCAACGGCACGCCGACGGCGTGACCGGCGCCGAGAATGAGATCGAGATCCTTGGCCATCTGCGCGCAGGAGAACGTCGCGGCAAAGTCGCGCGCCAACAGCGGCGCGGTCTTGTACTTCACCATCGGCGAGGCGATCGCGCTGTCATGCAGCACCTTGAGAATGTCTGGCCACGCGATGCCGCCCTTGCGCGCCAGCGCGAGGCTTTCGGCCATCATCGCCGCCGTCGTCGCGATCATCAGGTTGACGGCGAGCTTGGCGTAGCGGGCTTCTTCCGCGGCGCCGAGATAGGTCTGCGCGCGCGTGAAGCCTGCCAGCAGCGGCGTGATCAGCTCGAAGGCGTCCTTAGGACCCGACACGAAGCAGGTCAGCTCGCCGGTATGGGCGATGCTGGCATTGCCGGAGATCGGCGTCCGCAGATAGGCGACGTCGCGAGCGCTCGCGGCGGCAGCGACGTCGCTCGACACGTCGATGCCCACCGTGCTGGTCTCGATCAGGATCGCGTTGTGCGCCATGGCTGCGATCAGCCCGGTGCCGCCCAGCATGGCCGCGCGCAGCGCGCTGTCGTCGGGAAGGGACGAGATGATCACAGCGTGATCGCGGACGGCTCCGGCGGCGGACGATGCGGCCGCGATCCCCTGCGTGCGCGCTTCGTCGAGCCGGGCGGCATTGCGGTCGAACGCCGTGACGGCGTAGCCGGCCTTGGCAAGCCGCACCGCGATCGGCAGGCCGATCTTGCCGATGCCGATGAAGGCGATGGGTTTGTCGGGACGTGATGTGTCAGGAAGTGACATGGGTGCCGTCCGTGGGGCGCTTCACCTGCCGGGCCGCGCGAGTTCCGCCCTTGTCGTGCTTCGCGTGCCCGTTGCTGGTCATGCGCGTGTCGCTGCGTCGACCTGATAGTCGACCTGGAAGCGGCCGATCCGGAGGTCGCCGAGCTCCTCGCGCACGCGCAGGTGCTCCGGATGCGATGCATAGGCCTGCAATGCGGCGCTGCTGGTGAATTCAGAGAACAGCACGACGTCGCAGGCATAGTCGACATCGCTGACATCGACGCCGACCTCGATGTGGGTCAGGCCGTCGATCCGGCCTTTGAGGCCCTCGAACAGGGTCTTGACCTTGAGCCGGGCCGCCGCGCGCTCGGCAGCCGTCTCGGCGCGCAGCCGCCACATCACGATGTGCCTGATCGGCCCCGACATTCGCGCGTCCTCACCCGTGTTGGTCTTTGGGGCGATTTTGCCTTGCGTGAAACGGAAATAAAGGTCAAAAATTGTAACTCTCTTTTTCGCTTTGCGTAACAATGGACCGTCTGCTCCAACTCGAGGTGTTTTCCAGGACGGCCGAGCTCGGCAGCCTGTCCAAGGCCGCCGAGACGCTGCGGATGTCGAACGCGGCAGCGAGCCGGCATCTCAGCGCGCTGGAGGAGCGGCTCGCCGTGCGGCTGATCGAGCGCAACACCCGCCGGCTCTGGCTGACCGAAGCCGGGCAGGAGCTTCTGCAGCGCTGCAGCCCGCTTCTCAACGAGCTGGCTGAGGCCGAGGATGCGGTGAGCGATCGCGCGCTGTCGCCGCAGGGCATGTTGCGCGTCACGAGCTCGCTGTCGTTTGCGACCGTTTATCTCGCGCCGATGCTGCCGGCGTTCCGCGCGATGTATCCGAAGCTGAACCTGCAGATCATCGCCGCCAACCGCTATCCGGACTTCATCGAGGCCGGGATCGACGTGGCGATCCGCACCCGCGAGTCCGAACCGGACTCCGGGATCGTCGTCCGCCGCATCGGCCAGATGCGGCGCGTGCTGGCGGCGGCGCCATCCTATCTCGCGAGCCGCGGCCGCCCCGTCGTTCCTACCGATCTCGTGCGGCATGACATGCTGATCTACAATCTCGCCAACGATCCCTATTCCCTGTCGTTACGCAGCGGCAGCGCCGTGCAGAGCATTCGGATCGCGCCGACGCTCGACAGCAATGACGGCCAGGTGATCAAGGGCGCCGCGCTTGCGGGCCTCGGCATCCTGATTCAGCCGCTCTACATCGTGCAGCGCGACATCCTTGCCGGCAAGCTGGTGCCGGTCCTGCTCGACTGGGAGCTGCCGCTGCTGACGATGAACATCGCCTATCAGAACCGCGTCAGGCTGCCGGCCAAGATCAGGGTGTTCGCGGACTTCCTCGTCGACCACATCCGCGCGCATTCCGACCCCGGGATCTGGATCGAGGCGCCGAAGTAGGATCGAGCTGCACTGGCGCCGCTCCTGACAGATGTGCGTTTCGAAGACCCCAGAGAGAAACTCGTCAGGGGTCATCACGCGAAGACCAATATAAGGGTTGGCCGACTTAGCTGAAATATCTGAAAGCTTGGCCGAATGAGGGGCGCGGCCTTTGATCCAGCCCCGCTCTATCGCTCAAAATAATCCCGAAAGATGCAGAAGATTGCAGAACTCACACCTGTGCATCTTGGATGCAAAGCTAGTCGAGATGCCCGCGCATCGCGTTTGCCTAATGAGGATTTTCGAGGCTGAATGACTCCGACTGTTCGTCATACGCGAACAGCTCGCCGTAACGTGCCCATGAGACGACGGTCTTGAGCGTTTCGTCGGCCTGGTCTTCCGACATATGATCCTCGAGCTCATTGCGGAAGCGCGCTTGAGGCGCCGCGTGTGAGGGGCGCTCGTCGAGCACGCGCCGGATTAGCCCCATGACCGGCACGTAGTTGATGAGATGTTCGGCAAACAGCTTTTTGCGTGCATCGGTCTCGAGGTTGGCGAAGCGCTTTCCCGCATCCGTCAGGACCATATCGCCGTCGCTCAATTGGGCAAACCTCAGCAATTGCAGGGATTCACCAAAATGCAGCATCTCATCCGCTTCGAGTTGCAAGCCGTTGGCAAGATCGGGCAAATCGGCGCGTCCGTTAAAGGGCGGGCCTGCCAGCGTTTCGATCAGGCCAGACAAGATGTTGGACGAGACATGATTGAGCACCATCCCGACGCCGGTGCCGTGAATACCTTCAATGCTGGGGGCCCGGGACTCAGTGCGCTGTGTCATACGGGCATAGATGCTGTCCACGAGTTGGCGGAATGTCGGATCCAGACGATTGCGCGGATGTGGCAGGTCCACCTTGATCTCGGCGGCGACACGACCGGGATTGGAAGAGAACACCAGAATGCGGTCGCACATCAAGACCGCTTCCTCGATGTTGTGCGTCACCATCAGCACGGACTTGATTGGTAGCCGGCCTTCGATCCAGAGATCGATGAGGTCCGTACGGAGCGTCTCGGCAGTCAGCACGTCCAGCGCTGAGAACGGCTCGTCCATCAGCAGGAGATCTGGATGGACGACCAGCGCACGCGCAAAGCCGACGCGTTGCCGCATGCCGCCCGACAACTCCTTGGGATAGGCTGACTCGAACCCGTCGAGACCAATCAGGTCGATGGCCGCCAAGGCCCTCTTTCGGCGTTCCGCGCTATCGACCCCCAACGCCTCCAATCCCAATTCGACGTTCTGCAGAACCGTCAGCCACGGGAACAGCGCGAACGACTGAAACACCATGGCGACGCCTTTCGGCGGGCCCACGATCGCTTCGCCGCGGCATTTGGCGTCGCCGGAAGATGGGGCGATGAGTCCGGCGATGATCCGCAATAGGGTCGACTTGCCCGATCCGGATCGGCCGAGCAGGCCGACGATCTCGCCAGAACGGATCGTCAGATCGACTTTTTCAAGGACCAGGAGATCCTCGCCGCGGCCCTTGGAAAATGACCGGCAGACGCCGCGGACATTGAGCAGGTTGGTCTGGTTGGATTGGTCGAGCATGAGTTTTTCCCTGGTCAGCCGAGACGGAGACGGCGTTCGCCGAAGGCGTAGAGCGGTCGCCAGAGCAGCCGGTTGAAGAGCGTCACCAGAATGCACATGACGGCAATGCCAAGAACGACCCTTGGGAAGTCTCCTGCTTCGCTCGCGTTTGCTATGTAGGCACCGAGACCGGTGGCTGTCAGATGAGTATCGCCCCAGCTTGCGACCTCCGCAACGATGGATGCATTCCAGGACCCGCCGGAGGCGGTGATTGCTCCCGTGATGTAGTAGGAAAAAATGCCGGGCAGAATGACCTTTATCCACCACCGCCATCCCTTGAGGTGGAGGCTGCCGGCGGCCTCGCGAAGGTCGGTCGGGAAAGCGGCGGCACCTGCGATCACATTGAAGAGGATGTACCATTGCGTCCCCAGGATCATCAGCGGGCTCAGCCATATATCCGGGTTGAAGCCGTAATGGACGATGGCAACGACGAACACCGGAAAGGCGAGGTTGGCGGGCCAGAAATTGCGCGAGCGGCTGAATGCGCTCGGCAAGCTTCGGTCGAAGTCCGATCCAGACCCCGACCGGCACCCATATCAGCGTCGCCAGCGCGATCAGTATGATCACGCGAACCAGCGTGACGAAGCCGTATCCGACGACGCTCAAGACGTCGGATGGGCTCAAGGTCGCCGAGAGATATTGATAGATCCTCCAGGCGGCATAGCCGGTGCCTGCGAGGATCAGCGCGAGCCAGAGGGCATCAACGAGGCGCGATGGCGCACGGCTTGCTTTCGAAGTCATTCTCAATTGGCTGGGCCATGCGACGCGGAGATTGGCGAACATCTGGTTGAGCGCCGCGAACGGATATGTGGCTGCACGCAGAGCGCGCGTCCGCCGGAACAGGTCGAGCACCCAGGAGGTCGGGGCGTTGGCCGCCGCCGTCTGCTCGAACCGGAACTTGTCGGCCCATGCTACGATCGGGCGAAACAGCAATTGATCGTAAGCGATGATGACCAGCAGCATCGCCAGGATCGCATACCCGATCGCAGGCAGGTTCTGATCCTTGATACCGAGCGCGACATAGGAGCCGATCCCGGGCAATGTCACGGTGGTATCGCCGACCGTGATCGCTTCCGAGGCGACCACGAAGAACCAGCCGCCGGACATCGACATCATCGCATTCCAGATCAGGCCCGGCATAGCGAAGGGCACATCGAGCCGCCAGAAGCGAACAGGCCGACATCCTTGACGATCTCCTGCTCGACGTTGACATAGAATCCGTATTTTGGATTGTCGTGGCGGATGCCCACCATCACGGTGTTGATGTCGAGCGTGGGATCGGTAGCCGCGATTGCAACGGCCTCGCGGTAGTTGCCGGTATTGCCACTGTTGGCGAATACGCCCAGCCGCAACTTGCCCGGGTGATCCGATATCGCATGGCGCTCTTCCAGTTCGATCACCGCGCCGCCGGTCTTGAAGGTGAGGACGTCGCTATTGGGAACCGATGGTACCTGGAACGCGCCGGCGCGCACCGCCGAGTCCCTGCGGTTGAGCTCGACCACGGCGCCGCGGGTGTATCCAGGCAGGTCGGCGGGGAAGTCGTAGGCGGCCGACGACCACATTGCCCAGTTCATGAAGTCCGCGCGCGGATCCTTGGCGTAGGAGTTGCCGTCGAAGAAGTCTCCGACGGCGAAGCGCCCCACGATTGCGGTGATACGGTCGATGTCGCGCTTGCCCGCCAGTTGATTGGCGGCATCCGCGACGTCCTCCTGCTTCCCGCCTAGTCCGAAGGTCTGTTTGAAGTAATAGCGCTGCGGACGGATGCGCGGGAAAGCCGCGCCGGCCTTTTGCGCCTCGCCGTTCGGGAAGCCGGCCATGCCTAGCGTGCCGCTCAGACCAAAGCCCTGCGCCAGTTCGGGATTGAAATAGAACTCGCCGCCTTGCCAGAGCCTCATGCCCAAAAAGGCGGTCGTCGTCCAGGTCGCCTGGATCTGCCTGTTTCCGGAAAGGCTGTTCGTGCCCGCATAGGGTGAGCGGAAGGAGGGATAGGCTTGCGGCAGGAAAGTGGTTTGCGCATGAACGTTCCAGTCGTCCGATTGCGGGAGCGCAGTTTCCTGGCTGGCTGAAGCCGTCCATGGCGTGTCGCCAAACCGGTAGTTCAGGCCGAACTTGAAGAGATGGATGCGAGGACCGACATTGACGGCCGGTAGCCCGAAGCCGCTCAGATCGTACATCCGGCGCGACAGGTCGACATGGTCATATTCTCCCTTCGCGCTCCAGTTGCCGCTCACGGCGAATTCGACGCCGGCGCCAGCGGTCCAGCCGGTTTGGTAGTGACCGACAGAGGAGACGATCGTTTTGGTGTCGTCGTTGAGGTTGACGTGCGTGTGCCTCCAGGCGAAGCCGCCGGTCAGATAGGGCATCCATGGTCCGAACGCGTAGCCAATGCGGCCGCGCACGGTGCCGACATGGTCGAGCGTCGTGTTGAATGGAGCCGGCGTCAGCGCTGGAGCGTCCGGCGGACTGGGGAACGTTGCGTCGGCTTCGAAGCCAAGCATGACATGATTGGCGAGCTGGCGATTGTAGCCGGTCTGATAACCGCCGATCAGTCCGGTCCCGCTGTTGGGCAGGAATGCGCCCTGCTCGGGAAGCGGATTGGTGCCCGGACCAAAGCCGCCGCCACCGTAACCGAAATGGCCGCCGAGGTAGAAACCGGTCCAGTCATAGATGGCCGAGCGCGCCGCTGCCTTGAGCGGCAGGTTGGGCGGCAGATCAGCCGCCATCGTGCCAGAGCACGTCGCCAGCACGATCCCCGCGCCACCACCGATTCTGCGAATTCCCTTCGTGCCTTGCCCCATTACCCAATCGTCAGATCGAAGGACGCCAAACTCGTTCCTGAGCGTCGTTGTGCGTCGCCAGTTCGCAAAGCCGATTGGCGCTGCGCAAGCCTCTCATTCCAGCACCGGCCCGACGCTCCAGCTCGCCGCCGAAACGGTTGGTTCGAGACTGAGGCGGCCGACGACCTGTTCGAGTATGGCATCGCTCTTCGACTGGGCCGTGAGCTGTGCCGTGACTTCGACGCGGCCGCTCTCCTCGAGGTCGGTGCTATCGAGCCGCCTCAGGCTGAGGTGATCGTTGCCGGTGCTCTGCAGCAGCAGGGCGCGGATATGCGCCTCTTCCGGATTTCGGCAGACGACCCGAACGCGATAGTGGAAGTCGGTTTCCGCCTGAGAGATCGGTTGCCGGTTGATGATCCGAACCAATGGTCGCAACGTCAGATTGATCAGAACGATGAATCCCGTGGCGAGCGCCGCATGCAACGGATGACCGCTTCCCGCCAACAGCCCCACGGCGGCCGAGCACCACAGCGTTGCTGCGGTGTTGAGACCGGTAACCTGGAGCCCCTCGCGGAAGATGATCCCCGCTCCGAGAAACCCAATGCCGGAGACGACCTGAGCTGCCACCCGTGTTGGACTTCCGTCGTCAGGAAACAGACTTTCGAAGATCACAAAGCTCGCCGCGCCGATCGCAACCAGCGTATTGGTCCGCAGGCCGGCCATCCGCTGACGCCACTGCCGCTCGAATCCGATGGCTGCACCCATGAAGGTCGCCATGCCGAGGCTGATTGCGGCCTGATCAATCGACGCGTTCATTGCGGGAGCCTTCCTTTGGATTTCTGGCCTTTCCGGCGGCCCTAAGCCAGATAGGCTCCAAGCCGCTGCAGCCATCGCGTTGCTGATAAGACAGCTCGAAGACCGTCATGTGAAATTCGGCCCTGCCGGTGGAGCATTGTGGCGCAACGTAGAATTCGGCTTGCCAGCCTGAGTGCTCCAATGGCCCCCCAGCGACGGACATGCTCGCAGATTGCTCAGCAATTGCAGGCGGTCGAGAGCGCGATCGAGAATGCCAAGAAAGCGCTGATTCACGATCACATCAGCCAATGTTTGGAACGGCCGTTGAAGGCGCATGGCTCGACGGGCCGGGCGGCACTGCGGGACTTTAAGCTGATTGCCAAATATTTGTGACCGGCGATGGCACTCTCGTGCTAGGCGCTGACGTGGTGCTCCGTTCGGATGAAACGACGTTTTCGTCTCAATTGGGGAACGTCTTCAACTACGCGAGCGCGCAGCCGAACGACGCCTCCCAGGCCTGAAGAGTGGCGGCGGCTGACGGAAGGAAGCCGGCCATGATCGATCCATCTCCCGAACTTCCAGATGACATGCCGATCGCTGACGTGGAGCTTCCGCCCAAAATGCGAGAGGCGCTCGCTACGGCCGGCCTGAGGACGGTCGGAGACGTCCGGGAAGCGCCGGACGCGTCAATCCTGCGAATCCGGGGATCTTGGTGAGAGTTCGTTGGCGTTGCTTCGGAAGTCCCTGGGGCTACCCTCTCCCTTGGGAGTTCGCAGCGATGCTGCGCAAACCTTGCCAAGGAAAGGCCGTCGAGACGGCTGAGGGGCACTCCACGCCGCAGGCCTCAAGCGCTCGACGGATGGTGTTGCACCTCCACCGTGACGTGGGACAAGTCGGCGAATTTCGCCAGTCGCCGCCGGTAATGCGCGGCCTCGCGCTTCGCTGTGGTTGCGACCGAAACGATGGCGCCGAGATGACCTGGCCCAAGCCGCCAGAGATGCAGATCAGTAACTTGATCTCCTTCGGCTTCGATGATCCTGCGAACCTTCTCAGCCATACGAGGATCCGGCGTGCGATCGAGCAGGATACCGCCGGTATCGCGTATCAACCCAACTGACCAATTGGCGATCACCAGTGCGCCGATCAGGCCGGCGAGCGGGTCCATCCAGAGCCAGCCGAAGGCGCGCGCGAGCAGCAGCCCGACGATGACCAGGACGGATACGGCGGCATCGGCCATGACGTGAACGACCGCGGCCCGCATGTTGTTGTCGCGGTGATGGGTGCCATGCCCATGGTCATGCTCGTCGAATTCCAGTTCGTGTTCGTAGTGTCGGTCCGCCTGCACCAGGCGAACCTTGGCATGGAAGATGTGCGGCTCCGGAATCTCGTCGTGCGATTCCAGATATCCGCCGCGGTCTCCGAACGAAAACAGCTGACGGCGGCCATCCGGCCTGACGGTCTCGATCGCGACGTCTGAAGCCCGTAGCGCCACCGCATCTGCCCTCACACGGAAGCGTGGTGGCACACCGTCCTCATGGACCTCGATTTCCAGCCTGCAACTGCCAAGTTCGAGATGCCGGGTTTCCTCGCTATGATCATGGCCATGCGAGTGACCATGACCGTGGCCATGATCATGGCCGCCTGCCAATAGCCACGCGCTGGCGATGTTGACGGCAAGGCCCAGGACGGCAATCGGGATCGCCTCGCCGAAGCTGATCGGAACCGGCTCGAGCAGGCGCGATACAGCCTCATAGCCGATCAGCAGTGCAATCATCGCAAGAACGATCGCGCTGGAATATCCCGCGAGGTCGCCGAACTTTCCGGTACCGAACGTAAAACTACGGTCGTTCGCGTACCTGCGGGCGTAGGTATAAGCCAGCGCGGCCAGGAGCAACGCACCGGCATGCGTCGACATGTGCAATCCGTCGGCAATCAAGGCCAGCGAGCCGAATAGGGCACCGCCGATAATCTCGGCGATCATCATGACGCTGCAAAGGATGATCACCGCCCACGTCCTCCGCTCCGCCCCGTCGTGATCCTTGCCCAGGAACAAATGGTCGTGCGGCGGAGGCTGGAAGATCGATTCGGTGTCGGTCATGGCGTCCCTCACTTCAGGTAGGTGCGGACCACTTCGATGAGCTGATCCGCCGCGTCGGCGTTAAGCGCGCTCGGGTTCTTCTTGCGGTCGACGAGATGGGTACGGATGTGATCTTCGACCACCTCGGCCATCAGACCGGCAACCCCGCCGCGAACGCCGGCGATCATGTGCATGATGCGCTCGCAGCCGGCTTCTTCGGCGAGCGCCCGCTCGATCGCTTCGACCTGGCCGCGAATGCGGCCAACGCGCGCAAGGAGCTTCTTTTTCTCTCGGATCGTATGCGACATGCAGCACCCATAGGGTAGCCCCCTATGCTATGTCAATCACGGCTGCGCGGGCGACGACGAACGTCTCGCTCGCCGAGCAGGAGGGTGAAAAACACGATGCGGCGGGCTTTACCGTCATCTGTGCCTGGTATGGACCGCTTTCGGATCAAGCAACGGCCCTCGGGGGGCTTTGATCTGTCGCAACGACCTGAGGCAGCTTTCGACGATGGTTGAGCCGCCTCTCAAGACCCGGCGACACCGCACATGAATTTCTGGTCGAAACCGCCCAAGGAGACCGGCCGCATTGGCACTGAAGCGGCCGCGCCTGACGGCTTGCTTGCGGCTATGAGCCGGCTCCAGCCCGCGGACGCCTGCGCGAAACTGGGCTCGACTCCGGAAGGCCTGTCGGAGACCGACGCTGCCGCCCGCGCCAAAAAATTCGGCCCCAATCTCGTCGCGCGCGAACGCAAGGCCACGATTGCGGAGGAGCTTTGGAGCCGCGCACGCAACCCATTGAATGCGCTGCTGCTGAGCTTGGCGACCGTCTCCTATTTTCTGGGGGACGTGCGCGCGGCCGTGGTGATCGCCGCCATGGTGGCTCTCGCGATTACAACAGCCTTCATCCAGGAGCATAGGTCGAATGAAGCCGCGGCCCGGCTGCGCGCCATGGTGCACACGACCGCGAGCGTCCGGCGCCGCCCGAGCCTGTCGGATGAGCCGTTCTGCGAGATCCCGCTGGATCAGCTGGTGCCGGGCGACGTGGTGCGGCTGTCCGCCGGAGACATGATCCCTGCGGATCTCCGCCTGCTTGACGCCAAGGACCTGTTCGTCAACCAGTCGGCGCTGACGGGCGAATCCATGCCTTCGGAGAAGCACGCGCAGCCGAGTTCTGCCGACTGTCAGGACGCCTTCGAGCTGCCGAATATCTGCTTCATGGGCGCGAACGTCGTTTCCGGCTATGCCACCGGCGTCATCGTGCAGACCGGCTCGAAAACCTTCTTCGGCCAGCTCGCCCACGAAATCGCGGGCCGGCGCGTGCCGACCGCCTTCGACCTCGGGATCAACAAGTTCACCTGGCTGATGATCCGCTTCATCCTCGTCATGGTGCCGGCCGTCTTCGTGATCAACGGCCTGACCAAACATGACTGGCTGGAGGCGCTGTTGTTCGCGGTCGCGGTCGCGGTCGGTCTCACGCCTGAAATGCTGCCGATGATCGTGACGGTCAATCTCGCCAAGGGCGCGATCGCGATGTCGCACAAGAAGGTGATCGTCAAACGCCTGAACGCCATCCAGAATTTCGGCGCGATGGACGTGTTGTGCACGGACAAGACCGGCACCCTGACGCAGGACCGGATCATCTTGAAGCGGCACATCGACATTCAGGGGCACGATTCCGACGAGGTGCTGGAATACGCCTTTCTCAACAGTCATTTCCAGTCGGGACTGCGGAACCTGCTGGACAAGGCCGTGCTGTCGCATGCCGAACTCGATCAGGCAGTGCATGGCGGCGGTTATTCGAAGATCGACGAGATTCCGTTCGATTTCACGCGTCGCCGCCTGTCGGTGGTTGTCGCGCGCGCGGACGGCACGCACGTGCTGATCTGCAAGGGCGCGGTCGAGGAGATTTTCGCCGTCTGTTCGAGTTATTCCCTCGATGGCAAGGTCGGACGGCTCGACGACAGCCATTTCGAGGCGGCCAAGGAGCAGACCAACGAACTGAATTCCGACGGCTTTCGTGTCGTTGCGGTCGCGTACAAGGAGATAAGTCTGTCACGGACCACCTATTCGGTCCAGGACGAGGCTGACCTGACGCTGCTCGGCTACATCGCCTTCCTCGACCCCCCGAAAGAAAGCGCGCGCGAGGCAATCGCGGCGCTGGCGCAAAAAGGCGTCAAGGTGAAGGTCCTCACCGGCGACAATGACATCGTCACGCGCAAGATCTGTCATGAGGTCCAGCTGGACCCCGGCGAAATCCTGCTCGGGGCAAAGATCGCCGAGATGAGCGACCTGGAGCTGGCAGAGGCGGCCGACCGCACCACGGTCTTCGCCAAGCTGAACCCCGCGCAGAAGGAGCGGGTCGTGAGGGCCCTTCACGCCAACGGGCATGTGGTGGGATTTCTCGGCGACGGCATCAACGACAGCCCGGCCTTGAAGGCAGCCGATGTCGGGATATCGGTGGATACCGCGGTCGACATCGCCAAGGAGTCCGCCGACATCATCCTGCTCGAAAAGAGCCTGCTCGTCCTTCAGGAGGGCGTCACCGAAGGCCGCAAGATTTTTGCGAACATCACCAAATACATCAAGATGGGCGCCAGCTCGAATTTCGGGAACATGTTCAGCGTGCTTGGAGCAAGCATATTTCTGCCCTTCCTGCCGATGGCGCCGATACAGGTGCTGACCAACAATCTTCTCTACGATTTTTCGCAGACGACAATTCCGACGGATAACGTTGACGAGGACTACCTGACTTCGCCGCGGAAATGGGATATCGGCAACATTTTCAAATTCATGGTGTTCATCGGGCCGATCAGCTCGATCTTCGACTACGCGACCTACGGCATGATGCTCTATGTCTTCCACGCGTGGGACAATCCGTCGTTGTTCCAGACCGGATGGTTCGTCGAATCCCTTCTGACCCAGACCCTGATCATTCACATCATCAGAACTGCAAAAATCCCGTTCATCGAGAGCCACGCAAGCCCGGCGCTGATTGCGACGACGGTGATCATTTGCACGATCGGAATGTCATTGCCTTTCACCTGGGCAGGTTCGGCGTTGGGCTTCGTGCCGCTTCCATGGCTCTACTGGCCACTGGTTGCGGCCATGATGGTGACATACGCGATACTCACGCACCTTGTGAAGGTCTGGTTCGTCCGCAGGTGGGGACTTTAAAAAAGGCCTGTTCGTAGGGAATTACGAGCGCTCCGAGGAGCTATGCGCGCGAAGGGTCATCAGTCCGCCGCTACACTGGCTCGGCTTGCCTTCCGATTGACAATCATGCTGATTCTTTCTGTACTTGGTCCGGGGACACGCCAGCACAAGCGGCGGGCGCCCTCTGCCTTTTGTTTGCAGAAGTCGTCTTGTGGACGGCGTACTCGAAGGGTGAGAGGTCACTCGGTCCCGGGCTCAATCGCTGGCACGAAGGTGGGTTTCTCACGGTCGTAGGCCTGGCGATATAATTATGGCTTTGGCCGCGATAGTTCTTCTGAGCGACCAGATCGTACGATAGTTGCCGGCTGTTAGTTGGATTGGCGGTCAATGCACCGAGGCCGTCGGCCATTCGGACCGGATCGGGCAGCGATCCGGCGTTCATTTCCCGCATGAAATTGCGACGACGAATCTTTACGGTGATCTCGCTCAGTCCCATCTCCAGCTCAGTTTCGAACCGTTCACCAGCGCTTTGGCTCAGCGTGGGGCCTACGATTTTCGTCGCATGATTCGCAACTTTCGCTCCAACGCGTCCACGCTATCGTGAACGGTTTGCCGGGTCCCCAATGCCGGCGGCAGGGCGCTCCTATGTGGATCTGGAGCGGGGGCGGTACTATCGCCAGAAGCAGGGTGCAGCGAAGACGAACAAGCGGCAGCCGACGGTTCCGATCCCTTCGCGCCTGCTCGCCGACATGCGGCGCTGGCACCGGATCGATCCGGAGGCCAAGCATTTCGTCGAGTTCAATGGCAAGCCGGTGGCTTCGGTCAAAACCGCCTTCAAGAGCGCTGCAGAGCTCGCCGAGCTCGGTCCTGGAATATCGCCCCATACGCTCAGGCACACGGCGGCAACGTGGCTGATGCAGCGTGGCGCGGACCCCTGGCAGGCCGCGGGCTATCTCGGCAGGTCGCTCGAGGTCCTGCTGAATATCTATGGTCACCATCATCCGGATTATCTGTCCGATGCTGTCGAGAAGATCGCGAAGCGTGATTCCGTTCCCAGGCAAACGGTGACGACGCCGGGGACGGTCATTGCGTTGCAACGGGCCAAGTCGGAATGAACGCCTCGCGGTCTTGAGCGCCGCGGACGGCCGACATCGCGTCGATGTCCTCATGTCATGCTGGTCCTGCGGCCTGGGTGGCTTGGCTTGCTTGGTCGTAGCTCATCTGCTGCGTGAGACGATGCTGTCGTTGGGCAGGGCAGCGTCTCTGCGGCCAGGAGTTTTCTTACATCGTCGAGCCTTCCCGACGCTGGCGTGAGCCAGTGGACGCTGAGCCTTGCGGCTTCCACACGAACGAAAAGTGGACGTATCTGGTGCGGTTTCTGGTGCGGCGAGCCCGCCGCGAGAAAATCAGAGCAGGTAAGTCATTAAGTTTGCTGGTGGGCCCGGCAGGACTCGAACCTGCAACCAGACCGTTATGAGCGGCCCTGCTTGCTCGAAGGTCTCGGAGAACATTGAGGTTTTTCGTGACGTCGCCTGACGATCTTCCACGTTCATTCACGGTGTATCGGTGGTTAAGTGGTGGTCAGCTAATCGTAGTCTGCCGGATCGATGCTTTGCAGGTGACGGCGTTCGACCTGGCCGTCACCGCCGCAAGCGCGGCAATCGACGCCGTGTGACCGACCGGCGCCCTCACAGACCGGGCACTCCACATCCTCATAGTCGCGAACGTCAACACGCTCCAGGTCGATGCGATCGATCTGCTTCTCCCCACCGCATACCGGGCAATCATTATCTTTGAATCTGCCCGTCCCGGTACACACAGGACATACGACCTTGGCGTATTCTGCGGGATCGGTCTGGTCTGCGTACCGGCGATGCATGCGGGCGTAGCCGTGGCAGACTCGGCAGGTCTCTCCATCATGGCGACCGGTACCTTCACAAACCGGACAATCGACGGTTTCGTATTCTTTGAGCTCAATCCGATCAGCGTAACGGCGATCGATGCGAGCGTCGCCGTCGCAAGCCGGGCACCTGTCACTTTCGAAACGGCCGGTTCCCTTGCAGAGCGGGCAGTCGACCACCTGATACTCACCGAGATCGACGGTATCGGCATAACGCCGATCCATCTCAGCATCGCCACCGCAGACGGGGCAGGTTTCGCCCCTGAATTCTCCCGCGCCCTCGCAAAGGGGGCAACTGACTTTTTCAAATGCCTCAAGATCGACGCGCTCAGCCAGATGTTCGTCGATTTCACGGTCGCCGTTGCACACGGGGCAATCGGTCTCCTCATGCCGTCCCGATCCCTTGCAAAGGGGGCAGGGCACGAAGCCGAACGCTGCAATATAATCGCGCCGGATACCCTGCGCTTTCCGCAGGCGTTTGGCGACGGGCGTTGCGCTGATGGACAGCGATATCGCCGC
>JBARNF010000042.1:0-4450 GCA_049802835.1 Bradyrhizobium sp. | reverse complement strand
ATTCGATGTCTGCGACGCGACAGCCGCTCAACCGCCTCAAGCAGGCCTGGCGCGACAAGCGGCCGACCTTCGGCGCCATCGCCACCATCCCGAGCATCCAGACCGTGCGCATCATGGCGCAGTCGCTCGACTGGATCATCGTCGACCTCGAGCACGGGCCGATCGACCTCTCCAGCGCGCATGCGATGATCATGGCCACGGCCGGCACGCCCTGTGTGCCCTTGGTGCGGATCGCCGCCAACGAGCCGCATCTCGCCAAGGCGCCGATGGACTTGGGCGCGCTCGGCATCAACTTCCCGATGATCTCGAGCCGCAGCGAGGCCGAAAAGGCCGTGCGCAGCGTGCGCTATCCGCCGGCCGGCGACCGGCTGTGGGGTCCGTTCCATGCGCCGTTCCGCTGGAACGTGTCGATGGCCGATTACATGGCCACCGCCGACGACGACATGATCTGCATGGTCACGATCGAGCACGTCGAGGCGGTCGAGCGCATCGACGAGATCATGGCCACCCCCGGCATCGACATCGCCGTGATCGGCCCCGGCGACCTCGCCACCTCCATCAACAAGCGCGGCCAGCTCGACGATCCCGAAGTCACGGCGCTGATCGCCCGCGCCGAGGCCGGCATCCTCAAATCGGGTGTGCCGATCGGCGGCGCGGCGCGCTCGGCCGAGCAGGCCAATGCGATGATCGCGCGCGGCTACGTGGCGCTGGCGCTCGGCTTCGACTGGTCCTTGTTCCAGCGCGGGATTGCCGCAAGCTTCGAAGGCATCAAGCGCTGATTCGGGCGCCGGCCATCACCGGCTTGCGTCGCGCTTCATGTTCCAAACGAAAAACAATAGTGGGGGAGAAGACCATGATGAAAAAGACGATTTTCGGCCTGTCGCTAGCCGTGCTCGGGCTCGGGCTCGGCGCCGCCTTGGCGCAGCAGCCGGCGATCAAGCGCACGATGCTGCAGAAGACCGATTTTCCCGAGGGCTATGCCATCGTCCAGGCGATCGCCGAGGTCGCGGCCGGGGGCGCCGCGGGCCGCCATACCCATCCCGGGGTCGAGACCGGCTATATCCTCGAGGGCGAGGCCGAACTCGTCGTCGAGGGCCAGCCCGACCGGCACCTCAAGGCCGGTGATTCGTTCCAGATCCCGGCCGGCGTCGTGCACGACGCCAAGGTTCACGGCGACAAGAGCCTGAAGGTGCTCGGGGTTTACGTGGTCGACAAGACCAAGCCGCTCGCCTCGCCCGCGCCATAGAGGGGGGCTTTCGTCAGACCGGCCCTCGGTGGTAACAGCAGCTGCCACCGGGGACCGGCCAGGCCACCAACGACAGATCGGGAGTGACGGTTTCAGGATGCGCGGAACGACCAGGACCATCTCGCTGCCGCGCCGCCTGATCATCGATCTGATGCGCGCCTCCTGTGACGTCCCGTTCGTCTCGCTGGCCCGGACCCTGAACGTCCGCCCGCTGCTGGAGGCGCGAAGCCTCGCCGCCTGCCCGCCCGGTTTTGCCGCGATCTTCGTCAAGGCGTTCGCGCTGGTCGCCCTGGAAGAGCCGACCCTGCGCACGCTCTATGCCAAATGGCCGCGGCCCTGCTTCTACGAGCTGCCGCGCAACGTCGCGATGGTCGCAATCTCCCGGGTCGAGGACGGCCAGCCCTGCGTGCTGCCGCAGCGGGTCGGCGACCCCGACCAGCTGTCGCTGGCCGAGGTCGATGCCATCATCCGTCAGGGTAAGGAAGCACCGATCGACCAGGTGCCGATGTTCCGCAAGATCATGATGACCACCCGCCTGCCGTGGCCGCTGCGCCGGATCGCCTGGATGGTCGGGCTCAATTTCGGCCGCCAGCGCGCCAACTGGTTCGGCAATTTCGCCGTCACCGGGGTCTCGGCCTATGGCGGCGGCGAACTGCACGCGCTCAGCCCCGGGCCGTACATCCTCAGCTTTGACGTGGCCAAGCCCGACGGCACCATCGGCGCGATGATCCGCTGGGACCACCGGGTCACGGACGCCGCCCTGATCGCGCGGACCTTCGCACGGCTGGAACAGGTGCTGAACGGCGAGATTGCGGCCGAGCTCAGGGCTTCGCGCGCCGCCGAGGCCAAGCCGGTCCGGGCGATCGGCGGCTGAGGCACGGGGATCGCAGGCCGATTGCGACATAAAATGACCGTTGAGGGTGAAATTGAGCTTCAACAGCGACTTGACCCGCAAAAAGTCGCGCTAGCGGTTTGACAGGACGGCGGTTTCTCCCTTAGAACCCCCCTGCTCGCGGGCCGGTTTCGGCCCGCGTTGCGTTTCGCGACCCGTGGCCTCGTCCCTTCATGCTTTGGGGATGGGCCTGTCGGTGACCCGGGTTTCCCGGACACACAGGAGGGCGCGTTTCCTCAAACCCGAACGTATTGAAAGAGGACGCGATGACTAAGCGCAGTGAGGCGAAGTACAAGATCGATCGCCGCATGGGCCAGAACATCTGGGGCCGCCCGAAGAGCCCCGTCAACCGCAGGGAATACGGCCCCGGCCAGCACGGCCAGCGCCGCAAGGGCAAGCTGTCCGACTTCGGCGTGCAGCTGCGCGCCAAGCAGAAGCTGAAGGGCTATTACGCCAACATCTCCGAGCGCCAGTTCCACGGCATCTATGTCGAGGCCGGCCGCATCAAGGGCGACACCGGCGAGAACCTGATCGGCATCCTCGAGCGTCGTCTCGACACCGTCGTGTTCCGCGCCAAGTTCGTCGCGACCATGTTCGCCGCGCGCCAGTTCATCAACCACGGCCACATCAAGGTGAACGGCCGCAAGGTCAACATCTCGAGCTACCAGCTCAAGCCGGGCGACGTGATCGAGGTCAAGGAATCCTCCAAGCAGCTCGCCGTGGTGCTCGAAGCCAGCCAGCTCGCCGAGCGTGACGTGCCCGACTATATCGAGGCCGATCATGGCAAGATGACCGCGAAGTTCATCCGCATCCCGGCGCTGTCGGACGTACCGTTCGCGGTGCAGATGGAGCCGCATCTGATCGTCGAGTTCTACTCGCGCTGATCTTGACCGGACGCACCTTGACCGGACCCGCGTCCGATCCCATCTGATAATCCGAAGGCCCTGGCACGCGCCGGGGCCTTTCTTTTTGAGTTTTCGGTCGGATGGAACGAACCGATTCCCGAATGCCACACTTGCCACGAAATCGCCTCAACGGCGGCTGACAGCGAATCTTTCCCGTGATTCACTGTCCGCAGTTGTAAAGTAAGCGGGGCGTTCGCCATGGAGTTCAACAGGCGCAATATCATCTTCGGCGCGTTGCCGGCCGAGACGGTCGGCGCTCCGCCTCTACCGCCATTGCGGGCGCCGCCGTTACGTGCCCGGCCGTCGGGGATCCGCTATCGGTTCAATGACGGCCTCTATCCCTCGACGGTCTTCGATCATCTCGAACGCTCCTGCTGGCACGTCCAGTCCGATGCGACAGCCCATGTGATCCGCCACCTCGGAACCGGGCTCACCTTTGCCGACGCGCAGCTTCCTTACGATCCGTTCGCGCTCGAGCTTCTCCATTGTTTCGACGATGCCCGCGAGCTCACCGACGAATGGCAGACGATGCTGATCGGCTGGGCCGCGGTGAACATGGGCTGGAACATCCGGCGGCAGCGGCCTGCCAACGCCAGCGGCGCGCTTCAGCTGTCTCCATCACGAAAGAGCCCGCTCGACTCATGGGTCTTCGACTGCACCGAGGCGCCGCCGCTGGTCGCCGAGCCGATCGATACAGGACGGTCGCGGCGGCCGGACATCTGGCTCACCCCGCCGCTTGCGGCGTGACCACATGAGGGGGAGCGTTTTGCGGGAGCGGTGCGAGTTGGGTAAGGTCCGGCTGTGAAAGCCGAACGAGGACTGCCGATGTATTATACCCCGCCCCAGCGCGATCCCAAGGCGCCGCCCGTGCGCGTCAATCTGTTGTCGGACACGCAGACCCGCCCCACAGCCGCGATGCGCGAGGCGATGGCGCGGGCAGAGGTCGGCGACGAGCAGAGCGGCGATGATCCGACGGTGCACGAACTGTGCGGCCGTGTCGCCGCGCTGCTCGGCAAGGAAGCCGCCGTGTTCATGCCGTCGGGCACGATGTGCAACGTCGCGGCGACCCTGGTGCATTGCCGGCCGGGCGATGAGATCCTCGCCCACGAGAGCGCGCACATCATCTCGCGCGAGGGCGGCGCGCATGCGGCGCTCGGCGGTTTTCAGGTCACGCAGTTGAAGGGCCCAGACGGCCAGTTCACGCCGGAGACGCTCCGCGCGGCGCTGCATCCGCGCTCGCGCTACCAGCCGCCGCAGACCGTGGTGAGCGTCGAGCAGACCGCCAATATCGGCGGCGGCACGATCTGGAAGAAGGCCGCGCTCGACGAGATCGTCGAGATTGCGAAGGCCCAGGGCATGGCCACGCACATGGACGGCGCGCGGCTGCTCAATGCGACGGTCGCGACC
>JBARNF010000041.1:0-2585 GCA_049802835.1 Bradyrhizobium sp. | reverse complement strand
CTCGTGACGACTCGCGAAGCGCCCCTCTTCGATGAGCGCGGGACGGGCGGAAATGTGAAGGTGATTTGCCCGACGGTGCAAGCCGAAAGTGTGCGGCAAACTGGCACGACGGGCAGTTTGGGCATGGGGGGTATGCGGGAGATAACACTCAACTTTTCGAGGAGAGCCGATGACCAGATCTCACCTAATTGATGTTTCCAGTCTTCTCAAATTCGACAACGAGCGGCTCGACATGCTCAGAAAGTTCTCTGTTGTCGATGGGAGATTTAGTGAATCTATCGAACTGACTGGCCATTTCTGAATCGAAATTGCGCAGATCGCGCTCGAAGTGAGACAACATTGTTCGTAAACTCAAGAGCCAGAAATGGGCCGCTCGCCCGCCGTCGCCTAGCTCTTGGCCGAGACTTTCGCGAATGTGCCGCAATCCCCTTACCACGGCTATGAGCCTTCGGCGGTCGCCAGGAGACAACCCGGCCCCAAGCAAGCGAAGTTCATCGAGCCACGCATCGGATATCCCGTGCTCCGTTATGGCCTTTATCAAGTCTATTCCATTTCTCTTGATTTCATCCCTGCTTCCCGATGCCTTCTGAATGATGCGCCAGTAGCATCCTGACCCGAGGTCCAAGTTCGTCCTGAATTACACGGAATGTGTCGCGTTCTCTCCTTTCAGCCATCGCTTGATTGGCAGAAATTGTCCGCTGCGCGGCAAGCCAGGCTAAGATGCCCGCAGCGACAGTCATGATGCTCCCAAGAAGGGCTCCCGCAAAGCCGAGCCATTCCTGATTTATGCCCGACCGAGCTGCTACAACGATAGTCTCTGCCGTAGCTCCCACAATGGCCGCGATCACCAAGGCTCCATAGATTCCCCAGAGAAGCGCTAAGAACTGTCGATCTTCCTTCATCGTCTCCCCCCGACCTACGTGCTCAACATGACCACACCTTAAAATTGAAGCAAGATGCAGCCGATGTCCCTGATCGACCACTTTCTTCCGAACTATCAATTCTCCGAGCGACACGAGACGCTCGTGCGCTGCGCGCCGAGCGAGCTGCTCGACCTCATCCAGAGCTGGGAGCCGCCGCGCGACCGCTTCACCGCATTCGCGATGACCCTGCGCCAGACGCCGGCGCGGCTGATGCACAGGCTGTCGCCGGAACGCCATCGTGCGCCGCTGCCGTTCAGCTTGAAGAGTTTCACGCCGCTCGGGCGCGACGGCGACCGTGCCATGGTCGGGGGACTGATCGGGCAATTCTGGCGCAACGATTTCGGCCTGGTCCGCATCGCGAGCCCGGAGGCGTTCATCGCGTTCGACGCTCCGCGCACGCCGAAGCTCGTGCTCGGCTTCTTGGTGGAGCCGGAGGGCCAGCTGACGCGGCTCGTCACCGAGACGCGGGTGCATTGTCCCGACCGCTATTCCTGGCTGATGTTCATGCCCTACTGGCTCGTGATCCGTCCCGCAAGCGGCCTGATACGACGGCGCATGCTCGGCGCGGTCAAGGCGATCGCGGAGCAGCGGGGGCCGAGATCACTGGCGCGACCCTGAGATCCTGCTCGCGTCATTCCTACTCGGCCTGGAGCCGGGTTCGAAAGAAGCGCACGACCCGATCGGTGGCGTCCGCTGCCATCGGATCATCGTCCGAAAAGTCGAAGCCATGGGCTCGTCCGGGATAGATGACCTGATCGGCCGGGGCCCCGACCGCCTGCGCGAGCTTGACCAGGGCCTCACCCCGCGCCAACGGGACGTTCTGATCGGCATCGCCATGAAGTTCGAGCAGAGGCGGCAAATGCTGCACGCGAGAGGCGGCGTTGTCCGGCATCCCGCCATACAGCACCGCCAGCGCGGCAAACCTGCTGTCGCGGGCGGCGGTCCCGGCAGCGACATAGCCGCCGAGCGAAAAGCCCAGCAGGTCGACGCGCCCGGAACTCTCCGGCCGCTCCATGATCGCGGTCGCGGCGGATGACACGCGCTCGAACCATCCATCGAAGCGCTTGGTCTGGTAGGCCTCCCGCTGCTCACGCGTGCTAATCGCCGCCAACGCGCGATCGTCCGCGGGGTTATAGTATCTGACCAGATAGGCACCGATTCCGGCGGACGCCAAGGCATCGGCGTAACGCTCGTAGGCGCGTGGCTTGAGCTCGACGCCGCGGGCGCCGTGGAGAATCAGGACAGCGGGGCGCTTTCCGGTCCCCGCGGCCTCATAGCGTGTCAACGCCACGCCGCCCTCCGGGCCGTCTGCGCGAAGCTCTTCGGCTGTTCGCGCGAACGATGAAGACGACAGCATGAAACAGACTGCGCCGCTCAAAACGCTTCGACGTGCGAGCATCCGCATCACTTCTTTGCTCAATTGCGGGGGGGACAGCGGGAGGCTTTGCGGGAGCGATGTAATCACATCCGAATGCGGCGTCCGATGAAAATCTTCGCGATCGCCCGTTCGATCCCGAGACGTCCGTGCGCTCGCGTCGGCAATCCGATCTGCCTGCATCTTCATCAGGTCTGCCGGCCTGACACCGGATCGTCACCCGAACGTCATTTGATCCGCGGCGCCGCTGCCATAGCCTGGGGCATCACAGCAGGAGACCGATCATG
>JBARNF010000040.1:0-4760 GCA_049802835.1 Bradyrhizobium sp. | reverse complement strand
GGCGACATCTGCTGCTGCAGCGCGTAGCGATAGTTCGGCTGCACCGAGCGCACGTCTCGATCCGCCGCCAGCGCGCGGCTGACCGTTTCCACGGACCGGCGGTCGGTGATGCGGAACAGGCCGATGGTCGCGCCGATCAGCGGAAAGGCCTGTGAGCTGACGCGCTGCAGACGATGGCGGCGCGCCAGCGCGTCGGCCTGATCGGTCGAGAGGCTGCCGTCGATCTCGGCGACGAGCTCGTTGGCGACGGTCTTGGGATCCGTGGCTGCGACAGGCTCGCGGCGTTGCCCCGCCTTGGCCGACTTGCCGTTAGCCGACTTGCCGGTTGCCGACTTGCCCTTGGCCGACGTCCCCATGGCCGATCCGCCCTGGCCGGCCTCGGCCGCCAATGGTGGCCGGTCGAGACATTCACCCGATGCGCTGCGATCGGCCGGGCTGCATGCGGCCTGCAGGTTCGGCGAATAGCGCGCATTCGGCAGGCTCGGGCGCACGGCCACGCCCGGCAGATGCGGCGGCGGCGCCCGCAGGGCTGCGCCAGCATTGATGCTCGGCGTCCGGCTCGGGATGTTCGTGACGATCGGCGTCCGGCTCGGAATGTTGATGGTGGGCGAGCGCATCATCGCCTGGGCCTGGGCGCGCAAATTGCCGCCCGCGAAGGCGGCCGCGGCGACTGCGCTCAACAACGCCAGAGATCTTGCGGACCACAGCAAGGCGCGGAACGACATGGGGCCTCCGAATGACCGCCCGGACGGTGCAGGCTATGGCGCAGCCACCGCGAGATTGACGATCTTCTCCCGCGACAGCCGTTCGATCAGGCCGTCGGCCTCCGCCTTCGACAGCGGCCGGTCGCCGAGTTGCAGCTTGAACAGGCCGCCCTTGGCACCTTCGAGGATCGATGCCTGATAGCCATCGAGCAGCGCCGTGATGTCGGCGATGCGCGCATCGGGCGCGAACCGCACCAGTGCGTGCACCGGAGCCGCCGGTGCTGCCGGCTGCGGTCCAAGACCTCGGATCAAGGGAGCAGCGGGCGCCGGTGCTTCAGCCACGCGTGAACGGGTCATGCTCTCGGCCGCCCGCTCCGCGGGGGCAGGGGCAACGGCGCTCGGCGGCGGCGCGGCAACCTTGGCAACAGGCTTGGGTGCAGCAGCGTCGGGCCTGGCCACCGGCTCGCTGACGGCAACCTTGTCCTGGCTGAGCGAGGCGGTCTGATAGGTCGCGGTCTGCGACCGCATCAGCACAGCGCCGATGACGCCCGCCTGGATCAGCACCAGAAGCCCGCCGAGGCTGACCGTCCAGGCCAACGTGCGCGGCGACAGACTGTCGAAGAAATCCATCAGGCGGCCGCGGAAGCCGCGCGGCGTGGCCGGCTTCTGCGCCGGATCCGCATCGATCGTAGCGAACAGCTTGTGCATCGCCCGCATCGACGGCGCACCGAGGCTTTCGTTGAGCGCGATGGTCTCGGCGTACTCGCTCTGAATCTCGGCGTATTGCCTGGCGAGCTCGGGATCGGCGGCGAGTGCCTCCTCGACGCGGCGCATGTCGCGCGCGTTCAGCGTGCCGGCGGCGTACCACGGCAGCAGCAGTTCGATTTCACCGGGCTCGTGCTCCAGCATCTTCTTGCCCAAAGCCATCATGGCCAGCCTCGCTCAATACCGGCCGCCTTCAGGAGTTCGGCCAGTTTTTTTCGCGCGTAGAACAGGCGCGTCTTGACGGTGTTCTCCGGAATTCCGACGATCTCGGCCACCTCCTCCACGGATTTCTCGTGGTAGTAGACGAGATCGACGATCTCCCGGTGGTCAGGCGAAAGCGCCGTCAGGCACTTGCGCAATGCTTCCCCGGTATTCTTCTTCTGGACCGCAACCTCCGGATCGTCGGACGTGTCCTCGATCGCGTTCGCGGCCTCGTCTTCCAACTCAACGTCCTTGCGGCGCCGAAGTGCCGAGAGGGCCTTGAACCGCGTGATCGCCAGGAGCCAGGTGGAGACGGCAGAACGGCCCTCGAACTTGCCAGCCTGACGCCACACATCGAGGAAGACCTCGCTGATGAGGTCTTCAGCAGCCTGTTCGTTCCGTACGAGCCTGAGCCCGAAACGGTACACCCTGACGTGGTGCCGTCCGTAGAGCACCTGCATGGCGAGCCGGTCGCCCTGAGCGATCCGGGCAATCAGGGTTTCATCTGACGCCGCTGCTGTCACGCTCAATGGCCGTCTCGCAAAGTTGGTCGGGAGGAACGAGCTTGCGGTTCGAATACAACCGCAAAATTCTTGAAAATACCGGAAAGATCCGTCCCCAAGTGTGAGCTGGCGCACAGACCTGCAGATTTCCGCGCCTCAGCCCGGTCGACGGCGACCGATGTGTTCCCGCCTGCCATGTTGCGCCCAATCCTCGTCACGTCCGCTCCGGAATCCGTGAATTCCGGGCCACGGCAACACGCCGGCGTGTCTTCGTCCCAGTTGCATAGATACCAAAGCTAAAGGCTTTCCCACGTAGATTTTTGCCCGGCGATCCGATTTGCGAACAAATGGGCACCATGGCACCGCCTCTTTCGATACCGCTCGTTGCCGAGGCGGGCGGCTCGACGTCGCCTTCGTCGCCCGACCTGCGCGTCCGACGCGCTGGCCAGCGCCGGCAGATGCTGGCGATGACCGCAGGCTGCTACCTGATCGACGCGATCATCCTCCTGATCTACGCGCACGCCGGCACCGTGCCGGTCACGATCGCGCCGTCCTACGCAGCCATTGGAATTCTCACCGTCGCCTTTTGGACCACGCTATCGGAGAGCGGCTTCAACGACCGCTTCCGCGACCACTATCTGGTCGTGCCGCAATCGCTGATCAGCATGATGGTCACGGTCGCGTTCTGCTACATCGCGCCGGAAGTCAGCATCCTCTTCCTCTGCACCCTTTACATCGTCGTGGGCTTCAGCTCGCTCCGCGCGACGCCACGCCAGACCGCGGTCTGCTGGACGTTCCTGGCGCTTGGGCTGGCCGGATTGTTCCTGCTGACCGACAAGCCGCTCGGCATGCCGCACGACAGCGGGCTGGAGCGGCTCGCGACGTTGCTGGTGTTCCTCCTCACCATCGCCGGATGCATGTTCCTGGGCATCTTCTCGAGCGCGCTGCGTGAGACGCTGTATCAGCGCGGCCTGAAGCTGAAAGAGGCGTATCGCCGCATCGAGGAGCTGGCGGAGATCGACGAGCTGACCGGCGCGCTGAACCGGCGCTCCATCATGCAGGTGCTGGACGAGGCAACGGCGCAGGCGCGGCAGAACGGCACCCCCTGCTCGATCGTGCTGATTGATCTCGACTGGTTCAAGCGCATCAACGATGCGCATGGTCATCCGACCGGCGACGACGTGCTGCGGACCTTCGCCATCACGATGTTCGCCAACATCCGCGGTGGTGACCGTTTCGGCCGTTATGGCGGCGAGGAATTCCTGCTCGTGCTGCCCGATGCGCCGGCCGACGCCGCAGTACGGCTCGCCGAACGCCTGCGCCAGATCATCGCCGGCCTCGACTGGAGCGCGTTCTCCGCCGGCCTGCAGGTCACGTTCTCAGCCGGGGTGGCGGCGCCGCGCGGCGACGAGACCACCGACTCGCTGCTCGCCCGGGCCGATCGCGCGCTCTACGACTCGAAGGCGCAGGGACGCAATCGCGTCACCGGCGCCTGACCGGGTCCGCAACGTGCCCTCGGCCAGGATGAGCGCGACACCCCCCCCCAACGAAAGCCTGCTCGACGAGCTGCAGGACACGCTCGCGCATGGCACCGTTGCCCGCCGGGTCGAGACCCTGCGCAAGGTGACGGACCTGTTCGTCGGCGGCGCGGTCGACTTCGCCGAAGACCAGATTGCGCTGTTCGACGACGTCTTCGAATGCCTGATCGACCACATCGAGACGTCGGCCCGCGCTCTGCTCGCGACCCGTCTGGCGCCGCACGACCGCGCGCCCCCGCGCACGCTGCACCGGCTCGCCGACGACGATGCGATCGAGGTCGCCGGTCCGGTGCTGTCGAGATCCGAGCGGCTCGACGAGGCCGCGCTGATCCGGACGGCGCAGACCAAGAGCCAGGCCCATTTGCTCGCGATCTCGATCCGCCGCGTGCTGAGCCGGGCCGTCACCGACATCCTGCTGATGCGCGGTGACGACCAGGTGATTCACAGCACTGTCAGCAATCCGGGCGCGGATCTGTCCGAGCGCGGCGTCGACGCGCTGATCGATCGCGCAGCGCTCGACGAGGGCCTGGCCGCATGCCTGGCGATGCGGCCGAACCTGCCGCGCCATCTGTTCCTGAGACTGGTGTCCAAGGCGTCCGTCACGGTCCGGGCGCGGCTCGAAGCTGCAAACCCAAAATTGGCGCAGGAGGTCTCTTCGGCGGTACGGACGGCGGGCCGGCGGGCGCGGTCGAGTGCGGTGGCATTGACCAGCCAGACGGAGATCGCGCACGCGCTGGTGCGCTCGCTGCATGCCGATGGCCGGCTCGACGACCAGCAGGTCGCGCGCTTCACCGAGAACAGAAAGTTCGACGAGGCCAATGCCGCGGTCGCAGCCATGGCCAACGTGCCGATCGCGGTGGCCGAGAGCATCATGATCGAGAGCCGCGCCGAGGGTGTGATGATCCTCGCCAAGGTCGCAGGCCTGTCATGGCCGACGGTCGAATCGATCATCCTGATGCGAGACGAACTGGCGGGCGCGGCGGCGACCGATCTGGCCGCCTGCAGGGCCACCTATGCGCGGCTGCGGCCGTCCACGGCGCAGCAGGTGC
>JBARNF010000039.1:0-2551 GCA_049802835.1 Bradyrhizobium sp. | reverse complement strand
GCGGTGGCCCGGCATTCGATGGGCGGCCAGAGCCTGCCGCGCGATGGCACCGCTGTCACGCTCGATGGCGGCCCGATCGAGCTCGACACGGCGGCGCAGACCTATCGCACGTCCGCGGGCAACCGCTGGCGGGATGTCATTGCAGCGCTCGATCCCAAGGGCTTCTCGCCCGCCGTGATGCAGTCCAACAGCGATTTCGGCGTCGGCAGCACGTTCTGCGTCAATGCCCACGGCTGGCCCGTGCCCTACGGGCCGTTCGGCTCGACGGTGAAGTCGATCCGCATGCTGCTTGCCGACGGCACGCTGGTGCAGTGCTCGCGCAGCGAGAATGCGGAGCTGTTCAGCCTTGCGATGGGTGGCTACGGACTGTTCGGGATCATCGTCGATCTCGAGGTCGAGATGACGCCGAACCTGCTGCTCGCGCCTCGCTTCGAGCGGGTGGCGCCGGAGAAGTTCGCCGAGGCATTCACGCGCAGCATCGATGGCGACGCCCATGTGAAGATGGCCTATGGCCGGATGTCGGTGTCGCGCAAGGCGTTCTTCGACGATGCACTGCTGGTCACCTTCCGCCCGGCGCCCAATGCGCCCGCGGCACTGCCTCCCGTGGCGAGTTCGGGCAAGCTGACGGGCGTCGCCAACACGATCTACCGCGCGCAGACCGGATGGGAGGTCGCCAAGGGGCTGCGCTGGTTCATGGAAACGCGGCTCGGCCCCGCGATCTCCGACAGCCACTACACCCGCAACTCGCTGATGGCCGAGCCGGTCGCCAATCTGGCGCAGAAGGATCTGCGCCGCACCGACATCCTGCATGAATATTTCGTGGCGCCGGAACGCTTCGGGGACTTCCTCGCCGCGTGCCGCGACATCATTCCCAAGGCACGCGCCGAATTTCTCAACGTCACCTTGCGCTACGTCGCCGCGGACAAGACACCCGCGCTGACGATCGCACCGGTGCGCCGGATCGCGGCCGTGATGTCGTTCTCGCAGGAGGCCACGCCGGAGGGCGAGATCGACATGCTGCGCACGACCGAGGCGCTGATCGAGCGCATCACCGCGATCGGCGGCGCGTTCTATCTGCCCTACCGCCTGCATGCCCGCCGCGATCAGGTCGAGAAGGCCTATCCGGCCGCAGCGAGCTTCGTCGCGGCCAAGCGGCGCTATGATCCGAACCTGCTGTTCCGCAACGCGATGTGGGAGGCCTATTTCGCATGACGACAATGGCCGCAGACCTGGTCTCTCGCGACCGCTATCGTGTTGCCGCGCTGGCGCTCGCCGTGGCGCTGCTGTTTGCCGCCGCCACCGATTACATCCCGGCCTTCATCGACGCCGAGGGCCGCGTGTTCGGCCTGTTCCAGCTCGACATCTACAAGGACGCGCTGCACGTTGCCTCGGGCCTGTGGGCGCTGGTTGCGATGACGACACGGCGCAGCGCCGTGTTCTTCCTGCGCGTGTTCGGCACGCTTTATTTCCTCGACGGCGTGATGGGCGTGTTCACCGGCTCGGGCTATCTCGATCTCTCGATCTTCATCGACGGCATCCGCAACACCTCGCTGCTGGTGAAGGTGCTCTCCAGCCTGCCGCATCTCGCGCTCGGCACAATCGGAATCGCGGTCGGCTGGTCGCCCTGGCGCAGGGGGCCGGCGTCAGCATGAGCCTGCGTCGCAAAGCATTGTATCTGGTCGGCGCCATGGTGGCGGCCGCTGCCGTCGGCATCGCCACCACGGTGATCAGTGTCGAGACGGTCTGCGTCGCCGACGTGCCGACGCCGGTCGTGACATCCGAGTTCGGCATCACCGATCCCGGTTATGCGCGAGCGCAGGGTGACAGCTTCCTCACCTTTCCGGAGTGGTACATCGTCCACGCCTACAGCGATCTCGCTGCGGTGACCGGGCAGGCGTCGGAATCGGATTTTCATTATCTGTCGAGCATCGCCGGATTCTGGCGCAGCCTGTGCCGCGCCACGCGACACGCCGCGGGGTCCGGCCCGGCGACCTCGAACCAAAAGCTCACGAACTACATCATCGGCTTCAGCTTCAGCGCCGAAATGGCGTTGCAGGGCGGCTATGAAAAGACCATCGGAGCCATGAGCGAGGAGACCACCGACGGCGTCAAAACCGCCGAGGATGCCTTCAACCTGGCGCTGCTGAAGGACTACGCCGCGTTTCTCTACCAGACGCCGTGGTATCGGTATCCGTTCGTGGCCAAGCTCGATCAGTTCTGGCGCGAGACACCGTTCGTGCCATCGGTCCGCTCGGTGGAACGGCGCGTCTCGCTGAGCCTGCAATATGCCGCGCGCGGCGCCTATGCGGCCGTGATCGGGCATGCGGCTGGATATGATCCAGCGGTCTTGACGATCCGGAGCGTGGTGACCGGTCTGTCGGCAGCCGAGCTCGCCGCAATCCCGGGGGTGACGGCGATCCGAGGGGTGACGAATGCCAGCGGCGCACAGGGCGTGCTGGTCGAGACCGAGCGCTACGCCAAATTCGATGCCTTCGCGAAGGAGCTCGGGCGGCACGCGGGTGCCGCGCTCGGCGAAGTCGCGGGCAACCAG
>JBARNF010000038.1:0-17229 GCA_049802835.1 Bradyrhizobium sp. | reverse complement strand
GGACCTGTGGTGACTGCCGCCTGCTTTTTTTCTGCAGGCGGGCCATGGGTTGCGGCCAGCACCCGGCATTCCCTGCGCCCTCGCTTCTCATGAGGGTGAATTCAAGACGCAAAACCTCGGGCCGATCATGCCGCGAGAGCGCGAAACTGCGTTCTGCGCCCTGTCAGCTCACGGTCGAGCCGGAGAGCAGACCACGGCAACGGCGTTGCGCTGACGGCCGCAGAGTGCCGCAGATCGTCTTTGCCGTAATTCTACGGGCGAGACAATTAACGCGGCTGAAGCAGCCGATGGGGCATTGGCAAGAGCATCACAAGGAAGGTTCTGCGCCCTCATGAATTGGCCTGGGGATCTCTCGACCTCGACGCGAGCGGCCGGCGGCCGTCCGCTGGGTGCCTTCTTCCTTTGGATCAGCGGCTTCGGCGCGATCGAGGGCCTCGATGACGACTCGCTGACCGAACGCGACCGCCGTCGTATCCGCGCACGGCAGATCGATGCCGTCGCGCGCCTCGTCCCGGTGACCATCGGCATCAATTTCGCGAACGCCGCCATCATTCTCGGTGTGTTCTGGAACACCGTCTCCAATCCCTTTCTCGTCGCATGGAGCGCTGCGATCGCCGTGGCCGGCGGCATGGCGATGCGTGGCTGGTGGCGCGCGCGCAAGTCTCGGCCACAGGAGGCATCCGAACGCGCCATCCGTCGCATGACGCTGCAGGCGTTCTTCCTCGCCTGTATCTGGGGATCGCTGCCGCTCATCGTGATGCCGCAGGTCGATGCGCATCTGCAGATCATCATCGGCTCGCTGATGACCGGGATGATCTCCGGCGGCGCCTTCGCGATGTCGAGCGTGCCGCGGGCAGGCCTCGCCTACACCTGGACCTTGATGCTCGGCTCGGTAGGGTCGCTGTTTCTGTGCGGCGGCGCGACCTACCTCGTGCTCGTCGTGTTCCTGCTGCTCTACACGTCCTTCATGGTGCGTCACCTGGTGTCGCACGGCAACGTCTTCCTGGAGAACCTGAAGGCGCAGATCCGGCATGAGCGCCAGAATCAGACGATCTCGCTGCTGCTCAAGGAATTCCAGGAGAACGCCTCGAGCTGGCTGTGGCAGACCGATGCCGAAGGCCGCCTGATCGACGCGCCGCAACGCTTTGCCGACGTCGCCCAGCTGCCGCTGGATCAGCTCAAGGGCGAGCGCCTGATCGATACCCTCAAATATCTATGCCCGACGGATACGGCGACGCTGTCTAGTCTCGCCGACCGCATGGCCAAGCAGCTGTCGATCCCGGAGATCCTGATCCATGTGGTGGTTGCCGGCGGCGAGCGGCGGCGCTGGGCGCTGACCGCACGGCCGGCGCGCGACTACGACGGCAAGTTCGCCGGCTATCGCGGCTTCGGACGCGACGTCACCGAACGTTGGCGGGCCGAGCAGGCCGAGGCCGAGAGCCGCGCCAAATCCGATTTTCTCGCCATGATGAGTCACGAGATCCGCACGCCGATGAACGGCGTGCTGGGCCTCGCGTCGACGCTGCTGGAGACCAAGCTCGACGACGAGCAGCGTCACGCCGTCATGACCATCCGCGAGTCCGGCGACAATCTGCAGCGCATCCTCAACGACATCCTCGATCTCTCCAAGCTCAACGCCGGCAAGCTGGAATTCGAGACGGTGGATTTTTCGCCGACCGCCCTGGTCGAGGCTGTCACCGCCATCATCGGGGTCAACGCGAAGTCGAAGAGCCTCCTCGTCAATGCGGACATCGATCCGAAGCTGCCGCCGGCGTTGAAGGGCGATGTCGCACGCATCCGCCAGGTTTTGATCAATCTCGCCTCCAACGCGGTGAAGTTCACCGAGCGCGGCGGCATCACGATCGCCGTGGCCTGCCGGACGCGCGACGATCACAAGGCGACGATCGAATGGCGCGTCTCCGACACCGGCATCGGCATTCCCGCCGATCGCGTCGGCAAGCTGTTCACCGATTTCGCGCAGGCCGACGTCTCGATCAACCGCCGCTTCGGCGGCACCGGGCTCGGTCTTGCGATCTCCCGGCGCATCATCGAGCAGATGGGCGGGGCGATCGCGGTGTCGTCGGTTGCGGGCGAAGGCTCGACCTTCCGCTTCAGCCTGACCTTGCCGTGGAGCGACAAGCAGATCTCGGATCAGCGCAGCGACCGGGTCGGCGCCGGCGATCTCAAGGTCCGGATCGAAGCGCTCGGCCGTCCGTTGCGCGTCCTGATCGCCGAGGACGATGCCACCAACCGCATGGTGGTGTCGAAGATGCTGCAGGAATTCGCTGTCGACAAATGCATCGTCCCGGACGGGCTCCAGGCGGTGAATGCCGCCAGCGAGCAGGAGTTCGACCTGGTGCTGATGGACGTCCGCATGCCCGAAATGGACGGCATCACGGCGACCAGGACGATCCGCGCCAAGGGCGGCCGGCTCGCCGAGCTGCCGATCATCGCGCTCACCGCGAACGCCTTCCCTGACGACATCAAGCAGTGCCGCGAGGCCGGCATGACCGACTTTTTGGCCAAGCCGCTGCGCAAGCCGGCGATGGTGGCGGCGTTGCTGAAGGCGATCGGGCCTGGAGGCGCGCAGAGCCTCGTGGCGCCGAGCCTGGTGCCATCCGACGGTGCCGCCGCAACCGCGGAGGCGTGATGGTGGCGTTCGCGTCTAGACCGAGAAGCTGGTGCCGCAGCCGCACGAGGCGGTGGCATTGGGATTGTTGATCCGGAACGAGGCGCCCATCAGGTCATCGACGAAATCGACCTCGGAGCCAGCGAGAAACGGCACCGAGGCCGGATCGACCAGCACCACCGCGCGGTCGCGCTCGATCACGAGGTCGTCGTCGGCCTTGGCGCGGTCGACGTCGAACTTGTACTGGAAGCCGGAGCAGCCGCCGCCTTCGACCGAAATGCGCAGCATGGCGCCGGCCGTCTCCTTGCCGAGGATCTCGCCGATGCGGCGGGCGGCGCGTTCGCTGATAGTGACGGGGCCGGTCAAGGCTTCAGTCATGGCAAATGGTCTCCGGAAGGCTCGTCATGCCCTATTCATTTGGTGTCGAGCACTCCCCATAGTTAAGTGGCCTGCGTCGAGGAATCAAATCTCAAAAGGAACAATCGCCCGTGTCGGTCGGAATGGCTGCCCCCCGTGCTCCTTATTCCTGCGATCCCGATCGCAGCCGGGGCCGGTTGTTCGCCGAGCCGCCGTCCCGCACCCGCAGCGCCTTCCGGCGCGATTGCGACCGGGTGATCCATTCCACCGCCTTCCGGCGCCTCAAACACAAGACCCAGGTGTTCGTCTTCCACGAGGGCGACCACTACCGGACCCGTCTGACCCACTCCTTGGAGGTCGCGCAGATCGCCCGCGCGCTGGCGCGCCAGTTCGGGCTGGACGAGGATCTTACCGAAACCCTGGCGCTGGCGCATGACCTCGGCCATCCGCCGTTCGGCCATGCCGGGGAGCGGGCGCTCAACCGCTGCATGGAGGCCCATGGCGGCTTTGACCACAATGCCCAGACCCTGCGCATCGTCACCGCGTTCGAGCAGCGCTATCCGGATTTCGATGGCCTCAATCTGACCTGGGAATCGCTCGAGGGCATCGTCAAGCACAACGGGCCGTTGCAGGAGCCGGTCCCGCCAGGGATCGCCGAGTTCAACGCGCGCTTCGACCTGGAGCTGTGGAGCTACGCCTCGCTGGAGGCCCAGGTCGCGGCTTTGTCCGACGACATCGCCTACGACGCCCATGACATCGACGACGGCCTGCGCGCCGGCCTGTTCGCCGTGAACGACCTCAGGGAGGTTCCGCTGCTCGCCGCCATGATCGCAGAGATCGACCGCCAGTATCCTGGCCTCGACGACATCAGGCGCGGCGCCGAGCTGGTGCGCGAGCTGATCTCCTATTTGATCGCGGCCGTCGCCGCCGAGGCGCAGAGCCGAATCGAGCGGACGCAACCGCTGTCGCCCCATGACGTGCGGCGGCACGCCGGCGCGCTGGTAGCCTTTCCGGCCGACGTCGCCGGGCACGAGGCCACGATCAAGGCCTTCCTCTGGCAGAGGATGTACCGGCACGAGCGGGTGATGCGGGTGATGCGGGACGCCGAGCGAATCGTGGCCGACCTGTTCGGCCGCTATCAGGACGACGGCGCCGTGCTGCCGGCCGGCTGGCTGGACGGTTGCGAGGGCGAGGGGGATCGCGCCCGCCGCATCGGCCATTTCATCGCCGGAATGACGGACCGTTTCGCCTTAACCGAGCACCACCGTCTTTTTGACTCGACCCCGGATTTGCGTTAGGCGGCGGCATGGTCGAACAAGCTTCCAACCTCCACCTTTTCGCGGACATGCTCGCGCGCGTGCATGCCGTCTGCGCCGCGCTCGCCAAGGAAGGCGGCTGGCCGGAGGGCATCGATTTTTCGCGCGTCGTCGTCGAGCCGCCGCGTGATCCGAGCCACGGCGACATGGCGACGAATGCCGCCATGGTGCTTGCCAAGGAGGCAAAGGCCAAGCCGCGCGATCTCGCCGAGCAGATTGCCGAGCGGCTGCGCGCCGACGCGCTGGTTGCGAAGGTCGACGTTGCCGGGCCTGGCTTCATCAATTTGACCCTGCAGCCGGCCGTATGGGCGGCGGCGCTGCGCACGATCCTGCGCGAAGGCGAGGGTTACGGCCGGATCGCTCCGGTTTCGGGCGCGCCGAAGGTGAATGTGGAGTACGTCTCGGCCAATCCGACCGGGCCGATGCATGTCGGCCATTGCCGCGGCGCCGTGTTCGGTGATGCGCTGTGCAGCCTGCTGCAGTTCGCCGGCCGCGACGTCACGCGCGAGTACTACATCAACGATGCGGGCGCCCAGGTCGACGTGCTCGCGCGCTCGGCCTTCCTCAGGTATCGCGAGGCGCTCGGCGAGGACATCGGCGCGATTCCCGACGGGCTTTATCCGGGCGACTATCTGAAGCCGGTTGGGCAGGCGCTCGCGGCCGAGCATGGCGACAAGCTCAAGGCGATGCCGGACGCGCAATGGCTGCCGGTGGTGCGCGACAAGGCGATCACGATGATGATGGCCGAGATCAAGGACGATCTCGCGGCGCTCAACATCAGGCATGACGTGTTCTTCTCCGAGCGCTCGCTCATCAAGCAGGGAAACAACAAGGTCTCCGAGACCATTGATTTCCTGCGCGATCGCGGCGACGTCTATGAAGGACGCCTGCCGCCGCCGAAAGGCGCGGCGGTCGAAGACTGGGAGGATCGCGAGCAGCTGTTGTTTCGCGCCACGGCGTATGGCGACGACGTCGATCGTCCGCTGATCAAGTCGGACGGCAGCTACACCTATTTCGCGTCCGATATCGCCAACCACCGCAACAAGTTCGAGCGCGGCTTCGCCGACCTCATCGACGTGTTCGGCGCCGATCACGGCGGCTACATCAAGCGCATGCAGGCCGCGGTGAAGGCGGTGACGGCCGGGCAGGCGGTGCTCGACGTCAAGGTCGTGCAGCTCGTCAAGCTGCTGCGCAATGGCGAGCCGGTGAAGATGGGCAAGCGTACTGGCAACTTCGTCACTCTGCGGGAAGTTGTTGATGAAGTCGGGCAGGATGCGGTCCGTTTCATGATGCTCTATCGCAAGAACGACGCCGTGCTCGATTTCGACCTCGCCAAGGTCATCGAGCAGTCGCGCGACAACCCGGTGTTCTATGTCCAGTACGGGCATGCCAGAGGGCATTCGATCTTCCGAAATGCCCGGGAAATCTTCCCCGAGGTGCCCGAGGAGGCCGGCGCGCGGCGCGCGTTCCTTGGCCAGGCTAGCCTCGAAAAACTGTCGGATCCGGCCGAATTGAACCTCTTGAAACAGTTGGCGCTGTACCCACGTATTGTTGAGAGCGCGGCTCTGGCTCACGAGCCGCACCGGATCGCCTTCTATCTTTATGATCTTGCAAGCGAATTTCACGCCCTCTGGACCCGGGGGCGGGATTTGCCCTATTTACGCTTCATTATCGATGATGATGCAGAATTGACCAAGGCGCGCTTGGCCATGGTTCAGGGCGTCATCTCGGTTTTGGCGTCGGGACTTGCGATCTTGGGCGTTAATGCTCCTAATGCAATGCGCTGATTGGGGGAAACACGCGACTTCAGTTGGGCGCCTCGATCTGGCAGGGTCCGCCTTAGAACGCATGTGCGGCTCACCCGCAGGGACGCTTCATTACGATGGCTGATCGTTACCAGGACAGACCCTTTCCCGCAGATGGTTACGGCCGCGGTGGAAACCAGCAGGCCGATGCCGATCCGCTCGCCGAGCTTGCCCGCCTGATCGGGCAGAATGATCCTTTTGCGCAGTCGGGCCGCGCTACCCCGCGTGCGGCCGCCCGGCCCGCGGCTCCTCCCCCTGAACAGCCGGCCGCCGGCATGCCTCCCGCCGGTGCACCGGCATGGATGCAACGTGCGCCGAACCTGCCGCCGCAGCCCCCAGCCGCCAACCCCTTCGCCGATATGGGACGCGAGCCGCAGGCAGCACCCGCGCAATCCTTCCCAGGCGGCTATCAGGATCCGCGCGGCCGTGACCCAGGCTATCCCGACCAGAATTTCGCACCGGGCGCAGGCTCCCGGCAGCAGGCCTATCCGAACCAGGAGTTTGCCGACCAGTTGTCCAAGCTCGACGACAGCGTCGGCGAGCAGCGTCATCGGTTTGCCGAGAACGACGCCGACTACAACCGCGGCTTCGATGATAACGAGCAGGACTCCTCACGCTATGACGATGCGCTGTTCGGGCAGGTGGGCTCCGATCAGCAGGGGTACCAGGGCGACAACGAGTTCCAGGACGGTCAATACGGCTACCAGGACGGCTACGACGAGGGTGAGGAAGAGGAGCGTCCGCGCCGGCGCGGCGGGATGAGCACGGTCCTTGCGGTGTTGGCTCTCGCGGTTGTGGGGACCGGCGGTGCCTATGGCTACAAGACCTATCTGTCCTCTGCCCGGACCGGCGAGCCTCCGATCATCAGGGCCGATAACAGCCCGACCAAGATCATGGCGCAGCAGGATACGACGCCGAAGGTGCCGGACAGGCTGCTCGGAAACGACGGCGGCGAGAAGCTGGTGTCGCGCGAAGAGACGCCGATGGACCTGAATACGCGCGGCGGCAATCCGCGAGTCGTGTTCCCGCAGCTGAGTCAGAATGGAGCTTCGCCGTCGAGCGCTGCATCGAACGGGATGCCCTCGCAAATGGCGAACGCGAACGGCATCCTGCCGAACAGTGACCCGCGGCCGATCAAGACGCTGTCTGTGAGCGGCGGCAATCAGGCGGCGGCCGATCAGGGCGGTGCCGCGATGGCAACCCCGCCGGTCACCAAGCCGGCAAAGGCAGGGAAGAAGTCACCGGCCAATGCCAATGCGTCCGCCAACAATGACACCCCGATGTCCCTGACCCCGCAGCCTGCGGCGCCCGCGACCACGCCCGCCCGCATCGCCACGGCGGTTCCGGTGACGGAGCAGATGACGAGCGGCGCCACCGGCGGCTATCTGGTGTCGATCTCGTCGCAGGCCAGCGAGGCCGAGGCGATGACGTCCTACAAGGCTGTGCAGGACAAATACGGCGCCGTGCTCGGCAAGTACGAGCCCATCATCAAGCGCATGGACTTGGGCGAGAAGGGCGGTGTCAAGTACCGCGCGGCTGTCGGCCCCTTCGCGACGAAGGAAGAGGCCAACAAGATGTGCGGAACGTTGAAAACTGCCGGCGGACAGTGTTTCCCGTTTAGCAACCAGTAAGGCTCGCTTGACCGCCCCCGAGGCGGGGTCTATGCGGCCCGCATGACCATGCGGGCTTTCATTACCGGCATCTCTGGGCTGGACCTCACGGACGCCGAGCGCGACTTCATCCGCGGCTCCAGGCCCTGGGGCTTCATCCTGTTCAAACGCAATGTGCGGTCACCGGAGCAAGTGACTGCACTCGTTCAAGAATTGCGGAATTGTGTCGGCTGTGCCGACGCCCCGGTCCTGATCGATCAGGAGGGCGGCCGGGTGCAGCGGCTGGGGCCGCCGCACTGGCCGAGCTATCCCGCCGGCCGCGTGTTCGACCGTCTCTACGACGCCGATTCGGCCCTCGGCCTCCGTGCGGCCTGGCTCAGCGCCCGCCTCATCGCCGACGATCTGCATCAACTGGGGATTACGGTGGATTGCCTGCCGCTGGCCGATGTGCCGGTCGCCGGCGCCGATGCCGTGATCGGGGACCGCGCCTACGGCACGACGCCCGCCAAGGTGGCTGCGATCGCCCGGGCGGTTACGGACGGGCTGGCGCAGGGCGGCGTGTTGCCGGTGCTGAAGCACATTCCGGGGCACGGCCGCGCCACCGCCGACACCCATGTCCGGCTGCCGACGGTGGACACGCCGGAAGCGGAGCTCGACGCGACCGATTTCGCTGCCTTCAAGGCGCTCGCCGACCTGCCGATGGCCATGACCGCACATGTTGTGTTTAGCGCGATCGACGGCGCCCATCCGGCCACGACTTCTGCGACAATGATCGAGCGCGTGATTCGCGAGCGGATCGGGTTCCAGGGTTTGTTGATGAGTGATGACGTCTCCATGAATGCCTTGGCTGGATCGATCGCCGAGCGCACGCGCGCGATCTTCACGGCCGGATGCGACATGGTTCTGCATTGCAACGGAAAGCTCGAGGAGATGCAGGCCGTGGCGGCCGAAACGCCGGAGCTTACCGGGGAGGCCCTGGCTCGGGCCGATCGCGCACTTGCGGCGCGCAAGGCACCCGCAGGTTTCGACCGGAGCGCCGTACGTGCCGAGCTCGATGCCTTGATCAACCGGCTGGGACCAGCGAGCGCATGACTGCGGAAATTCTGTCGTTTGAGACCGGCCGGCCCGCGGAGCTGGCCGAGGCCGAACCGGCTTTGGTCGTCGATGTCGAGGGCTATGAAGGTCCGCTGGACCTGCTGCTCGCGCTGGCGCGGCAGCAGAAGGTCGATCTTGCCAAGATGTCGATCCTGGCGCTCGCCGACCAATATCTCCAGTTCATCGAGGCGGCCCGCAAGATCCGGCTCGAGCTCGCTGCCGACTATCTCGTCATGGCGGCGTGGCTCGCGTTCTTGAAGTCGCGCCTGCTGCTGCCGGAGCCCCCGGCTGCCGAAGGACCGAGCGCCGAGGAGATGGCGACCGCGCTGGCCAACCGTCTGCGTCGGCTGGAGGCGATCCGCGAGGCTGCAAATCGCCTGATGAACCGGCCGCAGTTCCAGCGGGACGTGTTCCCGCGCGGCAACCCGGAAGGGATCGCCGAGATCCGTCATCCCAAGTTCACCGCGACCCTGTTCGACCTGCTGTCGGCCTACGCCATTCAGCGGCAGTCGCGCGTCGTGACATCCGTCCATATGGCGAAGCGGACAGTCTGGTCGCTCGCCGAGGCGCGCGCCTCGCTCGAACGGCTGGTCGGCATGACCGACGTGTCCGATGATTGGGGGTGTCTCGACGACTACCTTCTGAACTACGTCGCCGACCCCACGCAGAAGGCTACCGTCTTCGCATCGAGCTTCGCTGCCGCCTTGGAATTGGTGCGCGAAGGCCAGCTCGAGCTGAACCAGAAGCAGGCGTTCGCGCCGCTGTATTTTCGTAAGCGTCCACCGATCCAGCCCGGCGCCATGGCTGCGCCGGACTTGACGGTTGAGTAACGAACAAGGAGACCCTGCCATGGCAAGCTTGGCGGAACTGCGCATGGAACAGCCCGACGAGATCGCGGCAATCGAGCCGGAGGCGCGCCCCGAAGAATTGCGCATTCTCGAGGCTCTCCTGTTCGCCTCGGCGGAGCCGCTCGAGCAGGCCACGCTCGCCAAGCGCATGCCCGACGGCGTCGACATCAAGGCCGCGCTGGCACAGCTGCAGGCGGAGTATGCCACTCGTGGCGTCAACCTCGTGCGTGTCGCCAACAAGTGGACCTTTCGTACCGCCGGCGATCTTGCCTGGTTGATGACGCGTGAAAGCACCGAGACGCGCAAGCTCTCTCGCGCCGCCATCGAGGTGCTGGCGATCGTCGCCTACCACCAGCCGGTGACGCGAGCCGAGATCGAAGAGATCCGCGGCGTCGTTACCTCCAAGGGAACGTTGGATGTCCTTCTGGAGACCGGCTGGATCAAACCGCGCGGTCGCCGCAAGAGTCCGGGGCGGCCGCTGACCTTCGGGACCACCGATGCATTCCTGACCCAGTTCAGCCTGGAGACGCTGGGCGACCTGCCGGGCTTGGAAGAGCTGAAGGGCACAGGCCTGCTGGATTCGCGGCTGCCGACCGGCTTCACGGTTCCCACGCCGTCCGACGATCCGACCTTGCGCGAGGACGAGGAGCCGTTGGAACCAGGCGATCTCGATCTGGCGCTGGCCCCAGCGGTCGAGATCGAGGCCGGCGAAGCCGAGATAACGGAGGCCGAAGCGGAAGGTCTGGGCGCCACCACCGCAGAAACTGCGGTGGCAGGAACAGCAGAGGCTGACACGGCCGTTCTGGACGAAGAGGCCAACGCGCAGGTCGTCGTGGGCGATCTGGAGGTATCGAGCGCCGACGCTGAGGCCGAGATTGCCGAGGTGAGCGTTACCGTCGAGGAGTTCGTCGCCGAGCAGGACGACGAGGCCGTTGCCGAGTTGGTTGATCTTTCGGCGGAGGCTGAAGCTCCGGTCGAGGAAGAGGCCGAGACCGAAGTCGACGGAACTGATGACGAGGGCGACCGCGATACCGACGAGGACGGTTCGTCGCACCAGGAAGGGTAGCGCTGGCGCCGCCGTTAACACTCGCGTTATTGCGTAGGTTCGGCCGCGATTTGACGGGACTTAAGTGCTTGTTTTTGGGGGCGCCGACGCCTACCTTCCGGGCCAGAACGGGCTATCCGCGAGCTGATTTTGGTCCAGTTCGTGTTGCTGTTTCGCAACCGAATGCTAGAAGCGAAATGACGCGGTCAAGTCCATGGGATATGGCGCGACTTCGGCGGTAACTTCGACGGGCAGTCGTCGGAGCGCTGCGCCGGTGTTTGGAGGGTTGCAGGATGGGTTCGCTGAGCATTTGGCACTGGATCGTCGTGATTGGGGTCGTCCTGCTGCTGTTCGGGCGCGGCAAGATCTCCGATCTGATGGGCGACGTCGCGCAGGGCATCAAGGCCTTCAAGAAAGGCATGCAGGACGACGACAAGGCGCCGGAGAAGACCGAGCCGGTCAAGTCGATCGATCATGGCGCGACGCCTTCGGCCGCCCGCACGGATGTCGGCAGCAAGGCCGTTTGATCTGCGCGTGAAGGGCGCGGGCGGCGCGCGCTCCCGCACGGACGGGACCTGCTCGGACAGGCCCGGGCAGGGCGGGATGTTAGGGCGTCGTCGCGTAGGCGGATTGTTTCATGTTCGATATCGGGTGGAGTGAACTGCTCGTCATTGGGGTCGTCGCGCTGATTGCGATCGGTCCCAAGGAGCTTCCGGGCGTTCTGCGCATGGTCGGGCAGTGGATGGGCAAGGCCCGCCGGATGGCCTCCGAGTTCCAGGGCCAGTTCCAGGAAGCCATGCGCGAGGCTGAAATGGCCGACCTCAAGAAGAGCTTCGATGAGGTCAAGGAGGCTGCGAGCGGTTTCTCCCCCACCGGCTTGATGACGTCGCTGCAGCGTGATGTCGACAAGGCGTTGGACATCGAGGGTGTCGACAAGCCCGCCGAGCCGGCCGTGGCCGCATCGGATGCGCCTGCATCGGAATCGGCTGCGATCCCCTCTGAGCCTCCGTCCTTGGACACCCCGGTCATTCCAGCGACACCCGAACCTCCGCGCCCCGAAACCTTCGTGGAAGCCGAGGCGCACCAGGCGGTGGGCGAGCCGCTGGCCATCGTCCGCGAGATCAAGCCCGAGCCGCAGCCGGAAGTGCCGACGCCGGCAGAGGCTGAACGTCTGAAGGACGCCAAAGCGTCATGACCGTCGACGACATCGAGGCCAGCAAAGCCCCATTAATGGACCACCTGATCGAGCTGCGGTCGCGGCTGATCAAGGCGCTGCTCGGCTTCGGCGTGGCCTTCATCTTCTGCTTCTTCTTCGCCAAGCAGATCTACAACATCCTGGTGCTGCCCTTCGTCTGGGTGGCGGGGGCCGAGAACAGCAAGTTCATCTATACGCAGCTGCTCGAATATTTCATCACGCAGCTGAAGCTCGCGATGTTCGGCGCCGGCTTCATTTCGTTCCCGATCGTGGCCGGGCAGATCTACGCGTTCGTCGCGCCCGGGCTCTATCGCCACGAACGCAATGCGTTTCTACCCTACCTCATTGCGACCCCCGTCTTCTTCGTGCTCGGCGCCATGCTGGTCTATTTCGCGGTATGGCCGATGATTGTGCGCTTCTCACTGGGCATGCAGCAGCTTGGCGGCCCCGAGACAGCGCAGATCGCGCTGATGCCCAAGGTCGGCGAATATCTGTCGCTGATGATGTCGCTGATCTTCGCCTTCGGCATCGCCTTCCAGCTGCCGGTGATCCTGACCCTGCTCGGCCGCATCGGCATCGTCACCTCGAAGATGCTCAAGGAGAAGCGGCGCTATTTCATCGTGATCGCCTTCATCATTGCTGCGGTGCTCACGCCGCCGGACGTGCTGAGCCAGGCCTCCTTGGCGATCCCGCTGCTGGCGCTCTACGAAGGCGCCATCATCGCGGTGGGCTTCGTCGAGAAGCAGGCAGCTGCCGCCAAGTCCGGCTCCGGCTCTGGCCCCACGTCCGGTTCCGACAACCCGCCGACCAATCCGGCCGAGTAGGCGCCAAGCGTAGCGGACTCGGCTCGCGCCCGGTCCCGGGCGTTGCCTGTTCCCATCCGCGGCCATTCGCGGTAGTGCAAGCCGCTCCGCGCGCCGGGGCGACTCGCCCCCATTTTTCGTTCCCAGGACCGAACGACCATGCACGACATCAGATCGATCCGCGACAATCCGCAAGGTTTCGATGCGGCGCTGACGCGCCGGGGTCTGTCGCCCCAGTCGTCGCAACTGCTCGCCATCGACGAACGGCGTCGCGCCGCGATTCTGGCATCCGAGCAGGCTCAGGCACGGCGCAACGCCGCCTCGAAGGAAATCGGCGAGGCCAAGAAGGCCAAGGATGACGCGCGCGCCTCAGCGCTGATGGAGGAGGTCGCCAAGCTCAAGACGACGATGCCGGAGCTCGAGGCCGCCGCGAAGCAGGCCGACGATGAGCTGGCGCGCGAGCTGTCGGCGATCCCCAACCTGCCGCTCGACGAGGTGCCCGATGGCAAGGACGAGCACGACAATGTCGAGCGCCACGTGTTCGGCGCCGGGCGCAACTACGCCTTTGCGCCGAAGCCGCACGACGATCTCGGGGCGGGCCTCGGCACCATGGACTTCGAGTCGGCAGCGAAGCTGTCGGGCGCCCGGTTCGTCGTGCTGAAGAAGGGACTGGCGAGGCTCGAGCGCGCGCTCGGGCAGTTCATGCTCGACCTGCATACGACCGAGCACGGCTACACCGAAATCAATCCGCCGCTGTTGGTGCGCAACGAGGTCATGTTCGGCACCGGGCAATTGCCGAAGTTCGAGGACGATCAGTTCTGGGCCGTGAAGGGCGAACTGATTGCGGCGCCGGATGAACGCCTCAAGACCGAGCGGTTGGGCCTCATCCCGACGGCCGAAGTCGCGCTGACCAATCTGGTGCGCGAATCGATCGTCGACGACAAGGAGCTGCCGATGCGGCTTACGGCGCTGACGCCGTGCTTCCGCGCCGAGGCGGGAGCGGCCGGCCGCGATACCCGCGGCATGATCCGCCAGCACCAGTTCACCAAGGTCGAGCTGGTGTCGATCACGACGCCGGAGACCAGCAAGGACGAGCATGAGCGCATGCTGGCCTGCGCCGAGGAGGTGCTGCGCCGGCTCGATCTGCACTATCGCGTCATCACGCTGTGCACCGGCGACATGGGCTTCTCGTCGCAGAAGACCTATGACATCGAGGTCTGGATGCCGGGGCAGGGCGATGGCGGCGCTTTTCGCGAGATCTCCAGCTGTTCGGTCTGCGGCGACTTCCAGGCCCGGCGGATGGATGCGCGCTACCGCGGCAGCGACGGCAAGCCGCGTTTCGTGCACACGTTGAACGGCTCCGGCACGGCGGTCGGCCGTGCGCTGATCGCCGTCATGGAGACCTATCAGCAGGCTGACGGTTCGATCGCGGTGCCCGATGTGCTGCAGCCCTACATGGGCGGCCTCAAGGTGGTTGCAGCGGAGTCATAAGGCCACAACAAATTATGTCCGGGTTGATCGCCGCCGTTGCGCGGCGACCGGTGAGTCGTATCCTCTGGTTCTGTTCAGCCATCGCTTTTCAGAAACCGGCGCCATGGCCCTGCATCGCGATATTTTCTGGATCGGACGCCAGTGGGCCGTGACCGGCTATGGCCTCCAGGTGGTCGATCAGCGCCTCAAGGGAGCGTTCGATATCGATCGGCCGAGGGTCTGGGATGACGGCCTGCTCGACTCTCTGCGCAAGCAGGCCTGGTTCAACGAGATCGATTTCGAGAAGGCGCTCGGCACCGCGCGGGCGCGTTTTCCGGCGGCGGAGCAACCGGGGCAGGCGGGGCCTCCCGCAGCACCCGACCATCCCGTCTCAGCGCTCCGCCTGTGCACGGGGGGACGGCTCGCAAAATTCCAGCCGCAGTGGCGGATTCGGTACTGAAGCGTGAATTCGACCGGGGCGGCGGGTTTGCCTCGATGCTGCGCAGCAGCTAAGACACCCCCGGCAATTGCTTCGTACGGGATGGATCAGGTGGCCATGCGGATTCTCTGCACCAATGACGACGGGATCCATGCTCCGGGCCTCAAGGTGATCGAGGAGATCGCGCGGGCCTTGTCCGACGACGTCTGGATCGTCGCTCCCGAACTCGACCAGAGCGGCGTCTCGCATTCGCTCTCGCTGAATGATCCCTTGCGGCTGCGCGAGGTCGGCCCGCGGCATTTCGCGGTGCGCGGGACGCCAACGGACTGCGTCATCATGGGCGCGCGGCATATCCTGGGGGCCAAGCTGCCGGACCTGGTACTCTCCGGCGTGAACAAGGGCCGCAACGTCGCCGAGGACGTGGTCTATTCGGGCACGATCGCCGGCGCGCTCGAAGGCACCATTCTCGGCCTGCCGTCGTTTGCGCTGTCGCAGGAATTCAGCATCGCCACCCGCGACAAGCCGTCCTGGGACACGGCGCTCAAATTCGGCCCGCAGATCGTGCGCAAGGTGCTCGATGCCGGTGTGCCCAGGAATACGGTGATCAACGTCAACTTCCCGTCCTGTACGCCCGACGAGGTCAAGGGGATCGTGGTGACCCGCCAGGGCAAGCGCAATCTCGGTTTCCTGAAGGTCGACGAGCGCCGCGACGGTCGCGGCAATCCTTATTTCTGGATCGGCTTCGACCGCGCTGCAGCATTGGACGTCCCCGATGAAGGGACAGATCTTGCGGCGCTGGCCGCAAACTATGTGTCGGTGACGCCGTTGCGGCTGGATCGCACGGACGAAGCGTTCTCGGGCAAGCTCAGCGACATTCTCGGCTGAACACTCTGCTCTACCGCTGAGGCTCCGCGCCACGCAGGGCGTGATCGATGGCCTTGCTGAGCGTCTCGAGCTGGAATGGCTTCTGCAGAGCCGGCCGGTCGCGATACTCCTCGGGCAATCCGGACGAGCCATAGCCGGTGGCGAAGATGAAAGGCCGGTTGCGCGCCTTGATCACATCGGCCACCGGCGAGATCACCTTGCCGTTGACGTTCACGTCCAGGATCGCGAGGTCGAAATAGGTGCTCTCGGCCAGCCGCATCGCTTCGCCGATCTCGCCGGCTTCGGCCGCTACCGTGTAGCCGAGCTCCTCGAGCATGTCGGCCACCATCATCCTGATCATGACTTCGTCTTCAACCAGAAACACGGAGCCGCGTGGCGGCCGTGGTGCAGTCATGATGTCAGTCCTTGCCATACCGTTTCGACGTTCGCAAATAACGGCCTATGGCGCAACGTCAACAATATCGTCTGGTTCGCCGTAGCTACGTCGGCGCCGGGACATAACTGCCCTCTGCCTAACGAAACTGGTCCGTGATGGTTCCGCTTCAGGAACGAAGTCCGTGCCGGTGAGCGGAAAACCGGTGCGCAACGCGTGGATGATGATCTAGATTGCGCAGAGGTGAACAACCGATAGCGTGATGGCCAGCCCTCCTCCCGAGAAGATGATGTTTCAGCTGACCCTGCGTCGGCGCGGGATCAGTGACCAGGCGGTCCTGCGCGCGATGGAGGAGGTGCCGCGGGAGGATTTCGTTCTGGCGGGCGATCGCGCGCACGCCTACCGCGACAGCGCGATGGCGATCGCCTGCGGACAGACCATCAGCCAGCCCTTCGTCGTCGCCTACATGACCGAGCAGCTGAAGCTGCAGAAGAACCATCGCGTGCTCGAAATCGGGACCGGGTCGGGATACCAGGCCGCGATTTTGTCCCGGCTCACCGCCAACGTCCTGACGGTCGAGCGATTCCGTACCCTGGCCGACAGGGCACGCGAGCGGCTGGAGAAGCTCGGCTGCTTCAACGTGGAGGTGATGCTGGGCGATGGCTTCGCGCTCCCCCCCGGCGCCGGCCAGTTCGATCGCATCATCGTGACCGCCGCGATGGAGGAGATTCCCCAGAGCCTGCTCGATCGGCTGGAGCCTGACGGTATCCTGATCGCGCCGGTCGGCCCCCATCATGGGGTGCAGACGCTCGTCCGGGTGACGCGAACGGGCGATCGTTTCGACCGCAGGGAGCTCGTCGACGTGCGATTTGTGCCGGCAATTCCGGGGATTGCACGCGAACTTTAAACGAGCGGATCAGCAGGTCCCACAACGCTTTATTTGCGGCTTAAGCGCTTATTTACCGCGGCTGTGTTTACTCGAATTCGTTGTTTGTTGCGTACGAGTGAGTAACCATGCCCGCCATCGTCGAGTTGCCTCGCTCTCGCCGCCTGCCGCAGATTGCGGCGTTGGCGCTGATGTCGTTCGGCGTCGCCGGCTGCAGCGCCGACATGTCGACGCGGCTGTCCCAGGCGCAAAGTCCCTTTTCAAATCCTTTTGCATCGGACGCGACCGGTTCGGTGCAGGCGCCGCCGGCCGGGGCGCGGCCGCAGCAGCAATACACTCCCCCTCCGGGCCCGGCTCCGGCGCCTGCCTATTCGTCCTCGGCGCTGCCACCGCCAGCCGTCGGAGCACCGCAGTCCTATCCATCCGGCGGCGGCGCCGGAGGCGTGTCGTCCGGCGGGCGCGGCGTCGCATCC
>JBARNF010000037.1:0-5591 GCA_049802835.1 Bradyrhizobium sp. | reverse complement strand
GGCCGGCCGGCGCTGCACGTGACATCAGATCTTCGTCCCCGACGCGCTGGTCGAAGCCATGTCCGAATTTGCTGCGGATTCGTCATACGTGGTCGGGCCGCCCGCACCTATCGTGGCCGCTCATTGTCGATTTGGATACCGCCATGACAACGATCCATGTGAACGGCCGCGCCTATGACGTCGCGGCGGAGGCCGAGACGCCGCTGCTCTGGGTGCTCCGGGATACGCTCGGACTCACCGGCACGAAATATGGCTGCGGCATCGCGCAGTGCGGCGCCTGCACCGTGATGATCGACGGGCAGGCGACGCGGTCCTGCCAGGTCCCGCTCGACAGTATCGGTGCCGCTGACATCCGCACCATCGAGGCAATCGAAGCCGACGACATCGGTCGCAGGGTCGTCGAGGCCTGGGTGGCGAACCAGGTGCCGCAATGCGGCTATTGCCAGTCGGGGCAGGTGATGGCGGCGACCGCGCTGTTGAAGCAGAATGCCCATCCGTCCGATGCCGACATCGCCGACGCCATGACGAATCTCTGCCGCTGCGGCACCTACAACCGTATCGCGGCCGCGATTCATCATGCGGCTCAGGGCTGAGGAGGACTCACGATGAATGCTCTCCTCAATATCGACGTTTCCGCCGCTGTGCCGCTGATGCAGGCGCAGGGCGTGACGAACCTGTCGCGTCGCCGGCTGCTCGGGCTCGGCGCCGGTGCCTTCGTGCTCGGGACGCTATTGCCTGCGTCTCGCGCGCGGGCCGAGGCCGCGGTGGCTGTGAAGCCGGGCACTCGCGTGCCTGCCTTCCTGGTCATTGGCAGGGACAATTCGATCAGGCTGCTCAGTCCGTTCGTCGAAGGCGGGCAGGGCATCAACACCGGCCTCGCGCAGATCGTCGGCGAGGAGCTCGATGTGCATCCTCGCCGTTTCCAAGTCGAATGTGCGCCGCCTGGCCCCGATTACGCGGTCATCAATGGCCTGCGCATGACCGGCGGCAGCTTTTCGACCCGGTCGAGCTACGAGCTGATGCGCAGGCTCGGCGCCAGCGCGCGTGATATGCTGATTCGAGCCGCGGCTGCGCAGTTGAAGGTGACGCCGGAGGCGCTCACGACCGAGGATGGCGAGGTCGTTCACGCTGCGTCGAACAGGCGCGTTGCCTATGGCGATCTCGCCGACGAGGCGCTCAGGCTCACGCCGGCCACGACCGTTGCGCTACGCGATCCGGCAAGCTTTCGCTACATCCGCAAGCCGATGGCCCGGCTCGATGTCGGCGCCAAATCGACGGGCAAGGCGGTCTACGCGATCGATCAGAAGGTCGACGGCATGCTCTATGCGGCGATCCGGCACGCGCCCGTACTGGGCACCGAGCCGGAGCGCATGAGCAACGAGTCCGCCGTCAAGGCCATGCCGGGTGTTCATGCCGTGCACAAGCTGCCGGGCGCCGTCGCGGTCACAGCCGACAGCTGGTATCTGGCCCGGCATGCCGTCGAGACGCTGGATGTCGCGTGGTCGAAAGCGCCGGCCAGCGGCTTCGATGCCGTCGCGGCCGACTTCTCCTCGGAGGGCATGCTGACGGCGCTGAAAGCGGCGGATGCGAGCGCCGTCTCGGCCGAAGTGGCCGGCGACGTTGCTGCCGCCTTCGCCGGCGCCGCCAGGATCGTGCAGGCCGATTATGACGCGCCCTATCTCGCCCATGGCCAGCTCGAGCCACCATCCTCGATCGCACGCTTCAATGGCGATGGCACGCTCGAGCTGTGGGTGCCCAACCAGATGCCGGAGCTGTTTCAAAGCATCGCGGCCAAGGTCGGCGAGGTGACGCCCGACAGGGTGATCCTGCATTCGCCGATGCTCGGCGGCTTCTTCGGCCGCCATTTCGCCTACGGCACATCCAACCCCTTCCAGCAGGCGATCCTGCTGGCGAAAGCGACGAAACGTCCGGTCAAGGTGCTGTGGTCGCGCGAGGAGGAGTTCAAGATGGACGCTCTGCGCCCGCTGAGCTTCAGCCGCTTCAAGGCGGCGCTCGACAAGGAGGGCCGTCCGATCGCGATTCAGGTGCGCACCGTCGGCGAGGGTCCACTCGGGCGCTGGTTCGGCGCGGGTACTGGAGGCAAAGTCGACAGCTCGGCCGTCGAAGGCATCGTCGAGAAGCCCTATGCGATCGCCAATCGGAGCATGGAGTATGCGAGGTTCGCGCACCCCGTGACGATCGCGTTCTGGCGCTCGGTCGGCCACTCCATGAACGACTATTTCTACGAGAGTTTCTTTGATGAGATGGCCGATGCCGGCGGGCAGGATCCGTATCAGCTGCGACTTTCCCTGCTCAAGGACAAGCCGCGCCACCTGAAGCTCCTGCAGACCGTGGCGGACATGTCCGGCGGCTGGAAGCGCGGACCTTACGATGCCGATGGCGGCAAACGCGCCCGCGGTGTGGCGCTGGCCTCGCCATTTGGCTCCGAGACCGCGACGATCGCGGAGGTCTCGCTGGAGAAGGGCGAGGTGCATGTCCACAATCTGTGGGTCGCGTTTGATCCCGGCAGCATCGTCAATCCCGCGATCGTCAAATCGCAGGTGGAGTCGGCCGCTGCTTTGGGCCTGTCGGCCGCGCTGTTCGAGGAAATCGTCTATAGAGACGGCGTGCGCCAGTCACACAATTTCGACGACTACCAGATCCTGTCGCGGAGCGCGATGCCGCTGGTGCATGTCGAGATCGTCGAGAGCGGTGCGCCGATGGGCGGCGTCGGTGAGCCGGGTCTGCCCGGTATTGCGCCCGCGGTCGTCAATGCGGTTGCCGCGCTGACCGGCCGCCACATCCGCAGTCTGCCGCTCGCCAAGGCGAAGCTCGGAGCCTGAGGTGATGATGCCTCTCGGCCGTCCTGGCCGCGATGCATCAGCAGAGCTCAACGCTCGCTCCATAGTGCGCCGACATCAACCTTCTTGCGGTAGGTGCTGAGGTCGACGTTCTCCATCTCGGGATCGTCGAGCGCTCCGGCGTCAGCTGCTCATCGTGGGGCGCCGATACGGTCATGGCGATCGCAACCTCGGGGCGAGCGGCGACAGCAGAGCACCGCTTCACGATCTCGACAAGCCGTTTTGCCGCGCTCTTGGCTGCATTGCGCTCCCATTCGACGGGAGCGTTCGGAGGCTCCGGCGATGTGGTAGCGTTGCCTTCGCGTGGGCAGATGCGCAGCCCTGCCAATGGAACCAAACAGCGGGGTGAGGAGATGCCGCAGCAGCTGGATGCGATCGCGAGCTTTCACGCCCACATCTACTATGATGAGGAGACTCGCGCCGACGCCGAGCAGTTGCGCCACTGGATCGCCGAGCGCTTCGTGGTGACGCTCGGGCGCTGGCACGACGCGCTGGTCGGGCCACACGAGCGCTCCATGTATCAGGTTGCCTTCGCGGTCGAGGTGTTTCCGGCCCTGGTGCCGTGGCTGATGCTCAACCACGGCCGCCTCAGCGTGCTCGTGCATCCGAACACGACGCAGCCGCTGGCCGATCATACGGCGCATGCCTTGTGGATCGGACCGCCGCTCGGCATCCGCCGGGAGAAGCTGCCCGAGCAAGACGAGGCCGAGCTGCCGCGCGAGCCGAATACGATGCCGAGCCGTCCGGCCTGATGGCGCGAAGCGTCGTCCGCCGACCATTGGCGCGGCCGCTGACGCAGCGGGCTTGAACGCTACAGAGGCCGGTCGAGGTCGAACGCCTCCAGGATGATGTCTGCGCTCTCGATGTCGAAATTGCTCGCGCCGAGCAGGCGCGGGGCCAGCGCACGGCGGCCGGGCACGGCATGTCCGCCGCCTTCGACGCGATAGAGCGACACACCACCATTCACCTTGCAGATGCGCCAGATGATGTGCGTGACCGAGGTGCCGCTCGCGACATCCCGATGCGGCAGCGCTTCCGCGCTGCGCGAACCGCACCCATCACGCTGGGCAAAGAACTCGGCTGTCTTGTCCACGCTCCACACCTGTCCGCGGCCGCCGCGCAGTCCGACCTCGCCGCCGCGATAGGGCACCATGGGGTCGGCCGTGCCGTTGATCATGACGACCGGCACGGGCCTGGCGGCGCAGGGGGCGATTGCCTCGGGCATGTTGGCGATGACGGTGCCGATGCCGGCAAACAGCTCGGGCGCCTTGCAGGCAAGCGTGAAGCTCATCATGCCGCCGTTCGAAATGCCGGCGAGATAGACGCGCCTGGGGTCAGCGACGCGGTCGGTGACGAGCCGCTGGACGAGCATCCGGATGAAGCCGACATCGTCAGGTCCTCCGGCCTTGCCGGTGCGGCCGTCGTTCCACTGCCGATCCAGTCCGTCGGGAAAGACGGCCGCGAAATCCCGGCGCGCGGCGGCCTCGGCGAAGCCGGTCGTGCGCGCGGTGCCGATGCCGCTGCCGAGTGCGCCATGGAGCACGATCACGGTGGGATGCGGCCCGCTGCCGGCCGGAATCACCAGCGCATGACGCGGCCCATCCTGCGTGTCGATGGTGATGTCGCGATCGAACGCCTGCGCTGCAACCGAGGCGAGGGTGGCGGCGGCCACGACGACCACGCCGAAGCAAAAGCGCGATGTCACGAGCATGTCTCCTGTCGGTCAGGAAATTGGTGCGGTGACGGGCTGCGGGCGTCGGGCCGAGCGAGCAGCACCCGCAAACGCGAGCCCCAGTTCGGGGCGACGGCGACGTCGCGGCCGATCGCGATCCATTCGTGCAGCGCGATCCGGAACGGATTGAAGCTCGGCGCAACGCCGACGAGGCCGTAGCGAAGCGGCTCGGCGGCGGGAGCTTCCGCGAACGTGCCGAACAGGCGATCGAAGATGATGAGAACGCCGCCATAATTGCGATCGAGGCACGACTCGTTCGAAGCGTGATGCACGCGATGATGTGCCGGCGTGTTCAGCACATGTTCGAGAGGACCGAGACGCGGCGCGAGCTCGGTGTGAATGACGAACTGATAGAGCAGGTTGACGCCGAGCATGCCGATGATGGCGAGCGGGTGGAAGCCGAGCAGCGCCAGCGGCAGATAAAAAACGAAATGGCCCGAGATCTCCCCGGTCCAGCCGAGGCGGATCGCGGCGGTCAGGTTGAGACGGGTCGACGAATGATGCACGGCATGCGTGGCCCAGAGCCAGCGGATCCGGTGCGAGGCGCGATGATGCCAGTAGTAGAGGAACTCGCCAGCCAAGAACAGGCCGAGCAGAGCCGCAGGCCGGATCGGGTCGAAGTCGAAGATGCGATGGCGATAGATGACGACGAACGGAAATGCCGCGACCCCGGCCAGACCCGCGCGGATCAGGTTCTGTCCGATCGCGACGGCGAACGAGGCCGCGGTCTCGCGCAGGTCATGGGTGTCGCGACGGGCGAGCCGGCCGAGTCCGTATTCCAGCATCATGAAGCCGAGCGCGGTCAGGATCACGATCATGCGCATCGATGGAGCGACGGCGAAGAAGACATGCATGACGGAGCATCCGAGGTTGTCCGGTGATGGTGCCGATCCGCCCCGGGGCGGCGGGCGGACCGGCAGGAGGCGCGGCAGCGGCGCCGAGCGCCGTCAGCGCCGTACCGTCGCTCAGCGGATCACGGTCCGGCTGTAGCTATAGGC
>JBARNF010000036.1:0-3748 GCA_049802835.1 Bradyrhizobium sp. | reverse complement strand
GGGCGAGGCGGCGAGCGCGCTCGGCCTATCCTGGGGCAAGACCACGGCGCTGGTCGTGATGCCGCAGGCGTTGCGCCACGTCATCCCCAACCTCGTCAACAGCTTCATCAGCCTGTTCAAGGACACCTCGCTGGTTTCGATCGTGGCGCTGTTCGATCTGCTCGGGCAGTTGCGGGCGGCGTTCTCCGACCCGGTGTGGGCGACGCCCACCACGGCGTTCACCGGCTTTGCCTTTACCGGGATGATCTATTTCGCCTTCTGCTTTGGGATATCTCGCTATTCCCTGTTCGTTGAGAACAGGCTGAACGCCCATCGTCGCAACTGAGTACATCACCATGACCGCAAACTCGATCGTCGGCATCAACGCGCTTAACAAGTGGTACGGAGACTTTCACGTGCTGCGCGACATCAACCTCGATGTCGCCAAGGGCGAGCGCATCGTGATCTGCGGTCCCTCCGGCTCGGGCAAGTCGACGCTGATCCGCTGCATCAATGCGCTGGAGGAGTTCCAGGAGGGGGAGATCAATGTCGACGGCATCGACCTCGGGCCGACCCTCAAGCGGGTCGACGAGGTCCGCCGCGAGGTCGGCATGGTGTTCCAGAGCTTCAACCTGTTCCCGCACCTGACCGTGCTGGAGAACTGCACCTTGGCCCCGATCTGGGTGCGCAACATTCCCCAGAAGGACGCTGAGGCGGCCGCCATGAAGTATCTGGAGCGGGTCAAGATCCCGCACCAGGCGCACAAATATCCCGGGCAGATGTCGGGCGGTCAGCAGCAGCGCGTCGCGATCGCGCGCGCGCTGACGATGAGTCCCAAGGTCATGCTGTTCGACGAGCCGACCTCGGCGCTCGATCCGGAGATGGTGAAGGAGGTGCTCGACACCATGGTCGATCTCGCCCAGGAGGGCATGACGATGCTCGTCGTGACCCACGAGATGGGCTTCGCGCGCGAGGTCGCTAACCGCGTGGGGTTCATGGATGCCGGGCAGATCATCGAATCGAACACGCCACAGGAGTTCTTCGCCAACCCGCAGCATGCGCGCAGCAAGCTGTTCCTGAGCCAGATCCTGCGCCACTGACGCCTGGCGAACAGCGAGTAGCGAATAGAAAAAGATGCTATTCGCTAGTCGCAATTCGCCCCTTACACGAACGGCGGCTTGATGCCGCTGCGCCGCTCCAGCCAGGCCGGCACCGGCAGGTTCTTCGATCGCATGAACTCGGGGTTGTACAGCTTCGACTGATAGCGATTGCCGGAGTCGCACAGGATGGTCACGATGGTGTGGCCGGGACCGAGCTGCTTGGCCAGCTGCACCGCGCCGGCGACATTGACGCCGCTGGAGCCGCCGAGGCACAGGCCTTCGTGCTGCAGCAACTCGTAGATGGTATTGACGGCGTCCTCGTCCGAGATCAGGAAGGCGGTGTCGACCTTCGCGGTCTCGATGACCGGCGTCACGCGGCCGATTCCGATGCCCTCGGTAATGGAATCGCCGGGCGTGGATTTGACCACCCCGTTCTTGAACCATTCGTACATCGCAAAGCCGTGTGGATCGGCACAGGCGGTGACGACGTTCTTGTTCTTGTCCTTGAGATAGCGGCTCGTGCCGGCGATCGTGCCGCCGGTGCCGAGTGCGCAGATGAAGCCGTCGACCTTGCCGCCGGTCTGCTCCCAGATCTCGGGCCCGGTCGATTCATAGTGCGCCTTGGCGTTGTCCAGATTGTTCCACTGATCGGCGAACAGCACGCCGTTGGGCTCGGCCTTGCGCAGCTCGTCCGCGAGCCTTCGGCCGACATGCTGGTAGTTGTTGGGATTGTTGAACGGCAGCGCCGGCACCTCGACCAGCTCGGCGCCGCACAGTCGCAGCGTGTCCTTCTTCTCCTGGCTCTGCGTCTCCGGAATCACAATCAGCGTGCGATAGCCGCGCGCGGCTGCGACCACGGCGAGCCCGATGCCGGTATTGCCGGCGGTGGCCTCCACCACGAGGCCGCCCGGCTTGAGTTCGCCGCGCTTCTCGGCCTCGAGGATCATCCATTTGCCGGCGCGATCCTTGACCGACTGGCCGGGGTTCATGAACTCGGCCTTGCCGAGAATGGTGCAGCCCGTCGCTTCCGAGGCGTGCTTCAGCTTGATCAGCGGCGTGTTGCCGATCGCCGCGACGACGTCATTATGGATGGTCATGTTGCCGATACCGTAGGAGTTTCCTCAGCCAGACTTAAGAGGACCCTAGCCTGATATCCAGGGGAGCGTAAGCCGCCCGCGTCACGACCCTGACTTGGCAAAAACGACCTGCCTGACGTCGATGTTCCCCGAGAGGAAACCTGCTTCGCAGTAGGACAGATAGTACTCCCACAGCCGCCTGAAACGCTCGTCGAACCCGGACGGTGTGAGGTCCGGCCACGCCTCCCGGAAATTGCTTCGCCAGATCGCGAGCGTCTTGGCATAATCTTCCCCGAAGATGCGCTCACGGATGACGGGTATGCCAAACCGCTCGCCCAGCGACTTCAGGATCTGCGGCGTCGGCAGCATGCCGCCGGGGAAGACATAGCGCTGGATGAAGTCGACCTCGCGCCGATAGTGCTGGAACAGGTTGTCCTGGATGGTAATCGCCTGGACACCGGCCAGGCCGCCGGGCAGGAGTCGGTCGCGCAGCTGCGAAAAATATTTCGGCCAGAACTGCTCGCCGACCGCCTCGATCATCTCGATCGAGGCGATGCGGTCGTAGCGGTCGCGCTCGTCGCGATAGTCCTGCAGGCGGATCTCGACCTTCTCGGCGAGCCCGGCCTCGTGAATGCGGCGCTGCGCGAAGTCGCGCTGCTGCTCGCTGATCGTCAGCCCGACGACCTTGGCGCCGAACGTCTTCGCGACATATTCGGCGAAGCCACCCCAGCCGCAGCCGATCTCGAGCACCGTCTGCCCCGGCTTGAGATCGATCGCCTCGGCGAGCCGCTTGTACTTATTGGTCTGCGCGGCGGTCAGGTCGGTGGTGTGCTCCTCGAACAGCGCCGAGGAATAGGTCATGCTGGGATCGAGCCAGGCCGAGTAGAACGCGTTGCCGATGTCGTAATGCGCATAGATGTTGCGCCGCGCCTGCCGCCTCGTATTGCGGTTGAACCAGTGCCGCACCAGCTGGGCAAACCGGATCAGCGGCTTGTCCTCCAGCATCGATTGCAGGAGGTGCTGGTTGACGCAGAACAGATAGAGAAACTGCGTCAGGTCGGGCGTGTCCCAGTCGCCGTTCAGATAGGCCTCGGCGATGCCGATGTCGCCGCCATTGATCAGGCGCGATGCGAAGCCGTAATTGGCCAGGATCATCGCGGCCGCGGGTCCCGGCTCGGCGCCGCCGAGCCGGATGATGCGACCGTCCGGCAGGGTGACGTCGAGCGTGCCTTTCCTCAGTCGGGAGCCGAAGCCCAGGGCCAGCCGGGGCAGGCGGGGAAGATCGGCAAGCACCTTGTCGATGTTGTCAGGAGTGACAGGAATTACGTCCGGCATGGCAGGTCCATTCACGCAAACGGCTCGGCGTCCAAGTCCCCGTTCGGTGACCGGAAGGGCACCCGCTTGGGGTCGGATGACTGGAACAGAGCGCACCGACCGTTTCCGGTCAGTGCCGTGATATATAAGCGTGGCTGTTGTTTCCCGCCAAGCCGCTATCGGTTTCAGGGCTGACGGTGATTTCGCCGCGGGGGACGAGGCGGGCGCCCTTGGTCCACAACCGCAGCGCCTCCCAATGGATGGCCGCAAAGATCTTGA
>JBARNF010000035.1:0-1967 GCA_049802835.1 Bradyrhizobium sp. | reverse complement strand
GCGTCGTTGCCATCCATGAGGAGACCGGCGCCGAGCTCCGCATCGCGACGCCGCTGACGGTGCTGGCGATGGGCGGCATCAACGGCAGCCATGAGGAGACACGCGCCAACTGGGTCGAGGGCCGGCCGCTGCCGATAGCGATGCTCAACGGCGCCCATCCGTTTGCCGACGGCAAGCTGCATCACCATGCCGCCGACACAGCGGGTGCGCAGATCACCCGTGCCGGCGAGATGTGGAACTACGCCGCCGGCATTCCGCACCCGTTTCCGCATTTCGAGGGCCATGGGCTGTCGCTGGTGCCGTGCAAATCGGCGCTGTGGCTCAACCACAAGGGCGAGCGCATCGGGCCGGAGCCGCTGGTCACCGGCTTCGACACCCACATGCTGTGCCAGCGCGTGGCCGCGCAGGAGAAGCCGTATACGTGGCACTTGCTCAACTGGCGCATCGCCGCCAAGGAGTTCGCCATCTCAGGCGCCGAGCACAATCCGCGCATCCGTGACCGGCAGATGCCGATGTTCATCAAGGAGACGCTGCTCGGCAACCATCGGCTGGTGCGGCAGATGCAGCGCGAGAGCCGGCATTTCCTGGTCGACGACACCCTGGCCGGTCTTGCCGCCAAGATGAATGCGCTGACCGGGACCGACGACGTGAAGCCTGAAGTGCTGCAGGCGACGGCTGACGCGTTCGACGCTAATTTCAGGAACGGCGACAGGCTGCACAATGACGATCAGCTGCGCCGCATCCTGCATGCGCGGCAATGGGGGCCGGACAAGCTGCGGACCTGCAAGCCGGCGCCGCTGCAGATGAGCGGGGCAGGGCCGTATATCGCCATTCACATGCAGCTCATCACCCGCAAGAGTCTCGGTGGTCTCACGACCGATCGGCAGAGCCGCGTGCTCGATGCGGCGGGCGTGCCGATCAGCGGCCTCTATGCCGTGGGCGAGGCCGCCGGCTTCGGTGGCGGCGGCGCCTCGGGCAAGCGCTCGCTCGAAGGCACGTTCCTGCCCGGCTGCATCCTCACCGCACGCGCGGCGGTGCGGGCGATGTGAGGCGGGGACAACGTTTCCAACGCGACAGAGAAGAGTCGCTGCGGCATTGACGATAGGCTGTTCTGACGAGGCCGCGACCAGCTTTCTCTTGACGAGCTTTCGCGCTGCAGCAATATCCATGCCGTCCGGCCGGGCTCATCGCCGCTTTTTTCTGCGCGACGCTGTCGATCTGGTGCCCGCTCGTTCGTCTTCAAGGCACAACGGATGGAGACCCGTCATGAAGATCTACTGGATCAAGGCCCAGGCCCCGCGCCGCGTGCTGGCGCTGGCCAAGCATCTCGGTGTGCCGGCCGAGTTCATCGACATCAGCCGCGGCCTGAAGACGCCGGAGTTTGCCGCGCTCAATCCCAACATGAAGGCGCCGGTGCTGGTCGATGGCGACACCGTGCTGTGGGAGTCCAACGCGATCATGGCGCATCTGTGCGTCAGCGAGAGCTGCGACATGTGGCCGGCGCGCAATCCGCAGGAGCAGGTCGAGGTGCTGCGCTGGCTGTCGTGGAACGACTGCCACTGGGCGCCAGCAGTCGGGCCATTCTATTTCGAGCACATCGTCCGGAAGACATTCGGCCTCGGCATGCCCGATCACGCGGCGCTGACCGAAAAGGTCGCAAGTCTGAAGACGTTCGCGGCTGTGCTCGATGGTCATCTCGGGTCGCGCACCCATGTCGCCTGCGACCGGCTCACCATCGCCGATTTCGCCGTCGCTTCGATGGCGACCGACTGGCGCGAGGCGGAGATGCCGTTCGAGGCGTTCCCGAACATCGTGCGCTGGCTCGATGGCCTGATGCGGCTGCCGGCCTGGGCCGAGCCGTGGCCGGAGCGGCGCTCAGTGGCGGCGTAGTTCAGCCCGGCTGGGCTGTGCCGTGGCCGAGCTGCTTGGAGATATCGGCCGCGCAGGCGCGCAGCCGCGTCGCGACC
>JBARNF010000034.1:0-5906 GCA_049802835.1 Bradyrhizobium sp. | reverse complement strand
GCTCACAGCGGCGGCCTCATCTTTTGCCGGGGCTGGCGGCCGATCGGGATCGAAACCAAAATGCGTCTCCCTGGGTCGCGCCGGGCCGCTGGAGCAAGACTCCCAGGCTGCGCGTTCGCTCGATAGTCATGAAGGGGAGCCACGGTGTCAACGTTCCCGGTGCTAACGGAAGCTTCTGTGGGAACGAAACCATTCGTCTTTCGGTTAATTGCAGCCTATTTTATGGATATGGGGGCGGACCTCGGATCCGCGGAAGCTTTAAGGAAAATCCAGTGCAGGACGGTGGCCATATTGTCGTCATCGGCGGGCTCGTGATCGGTCTCGCCTATGGCGCGGTCGCCCTGTTGAGCGGCTTCTGCCTGCTCAGCGGCTTGCGCGGCTGGTGGGCCGATGGTGACAGCCGCCTGATCCGCTCGTACGCGCTGGCGCTCGGCGTGGCCGTCGTCGCGGCCCAGCTTCTGGCCGCAGGCAACCTCGTCGATCTCGGCAAATCGATCTATCTGCAGCCGACGTTCTCCGTGCCGCTGATGTTCTTGGGCGGTGTCCTGTTCGGCTATGGCATGGTGCTCGCCAATGGCTGCGGATCGCGCGCGCTGGTGCTGCTCGGCCGCGGCAATCTGCGTTCGTTCGTCGTGGTGACCGTGCTGGCGATCGCAGCCGAAATGACCTTGAAGGGCCTGATCGCGCCGCTGCGGATCGCGCTGACCCAAGCGTCGCAGACCACGGCGACAGCGATGTCGCTTCCGGCGTTGCTGTCGATCGGCGGATTGCATGGCGCGCCGGCGCGGCTGTTGCCGGCGCTCGCGCTCGGCGGTGTGCTGATCGCATTTGCATTCGTGCATGCGCCGTTCCGGCGCGCGCCGGGCCAGATGCTCGCCGGTCTCATCGTCGGCCTGCTGATCGCTGCGGGCTGGTTCGCGACCGGATATCTCGGGGCCGACGACTTCAACCCGGTGCCGGTGGCGTCGCTGACCTTCGTGGCGCCGATCGCCGATGGTCTGCAATATGTCATGCTGTCGACCGGCTCGACGGTGAGCTTCGGGATCGCGACCGTGGCCGGCGTGCTGGCCGGCAGTTGTGTGACGGCCGTGGTCACGCGCCGCTTCAAGCTCGAAGGCTTTCACTCGCCGGCTCACATGCTGCGCTCGGCCGGAGGGGCCGCGCTAATGGGAATCGGCGGCGTCATGGCGCTCGGCTGCTCGGTCGGACAGGGGCTGACCGGGCTGTCGACCCTGGCGCTGCCGTCGTTCGTGGCCATCGCCGGAATCTTCATCGGCACAGCCGCGGGCCTTCGCGTGCGCCCGCTGCAGGCCGAGCCGCAGGCAGCGCGTTAGTTCTGTTGTCATGAGCACCGTCATTCCGGGGCGATCGTCAATGCGAAGCCGCGAAGCGGCTGCGCGTCGACGATTGAACCCGGAATCTCGAGATTGTGAGGAATGGCCGAAAGATCATCTCGGGATTCCGGGTTCAAGGCCTGCGGCCTTGCCCCGGAATGACGGTGGTTGCGACGCAGTTGAATGAGTTCATTCCGCTGCGCGCGTGACGATGCGGATCTCCGACGTGAGCGTCCGGTGCACCGGGCACTTGTCGGCAATCTCCATCAGCCGCTTGCGCTGATCGTCATCGAGTGCGCCGTCCATGTGGATATCGCGTTCCAGCTGATCGATCAGCCCGACCTTGGTCTCGCACTCCGCGCAGTCCTCCGCGTGGATCTTGCTGTGGCGCAGGGTGACGGTGATCCGATCGAGCGGCAGGGACTTGCGATCGGCATAGAGCCGCAGCGTCATCGAGGTGCAGGCGCCCAATGCCGCCAGCAGCAGGTCGTACGGGCCGGGGCCGGAATCCTGGCCGCCGACGGAGACCGGCTCGTCGGCCGTCAGATGGTGCGGGCCGAGCGCGATGCTCTGCTGCAGCCTGCTGGTCCGGGTCTCGCGCACGACCACGTCGCGCGGACCGTCGCTGGCTTCGGGCAGGGCCGTCGGTGCGGCAACGTAGCGGCTGGCCCAGCTGGCGATCACCTCGGCGATGTAGGCGGCATCGTCCTTCCTGCTGATGAGATGATCGGCATGATCGAGCGAGATGAAGCTCTTCGGATGTTTGGCCGCGACGAAGATTTTCGTCGCGTTGTCGATGCCGACGGTCTCGTCGATCGGAGAGTGCATCACCAGCAGCGCCTTGTGCAGATGCACCACCTTGTCGAGCAGGCGCTGCTCGGCGACGTCGTCGAGGAAGGCGCTGCTGATCCGGAACGGGCGGCCGGCGAGCGAGACCTCGGCCGAGCCGTCGTGGCGGATCGCGTCGAGACTGTCCTTGAACAGCGCGGTGACATGGCCGGGATCCGAAGGTGCTGCGATCGTCACCACGGCTCTTGCGTCCGGAATACCGCTGGCCGCCGCCAGCACCGCGGCGCCGCCGAGGCTGTGGCCGATCAGGATCGCCGGCGCCTGCCGCGTCTCGCGCAGATGGTCGGCGGCGCGGACGAGGTCGGCGACGTTGGAGGAGAAGGTGGTGTTGGCGAAGTCGCCCTCGCTGGAGCCGAGGCCGGTGAAGTCGAAACGAAGAACGGCAATACCATGTGCGGTGAGCGCCATCGCAATGCGGCGCGCTGCATGGGTGTCCTTGCCGCAGGAGAAGCAATGCGCGAACAGCGCGTAGGCGCGCGGCGCGCCGTCGGGCAGGTCGAGCGCCGCGGCAAGCTGCTCGCCGCTCGCGCCTTCAAACTGGAAACGTTCGGTCGGCATGATGGGGTCCCCAATCGTTGCGTCTTCACTGCCGCTCGCGGCGATGACACAGCATCGTCTCACATTGTCATAAAACGATATGGCCATACACGCAGATATGATCGCGCATTCTCGCGGCCTGTACGGCCCGAGCTTTGCGGCTATCTCGCGCCTCTCGCAATCGAGAGGGCGCAGGGAAGGTCGGGAGCCTGCCGCCCCCATGGCCCGCCTGCGGAAAAAATGCAGGCGGCAGAACCACAGGTTCGGCTGAGGACATCCCGGCCTTCCCTGCGCAATGGTTGGAACGGCTTATACGTGCTCTCTCCGGGGAACGGCTGTCTTGCCCCCGTCATCGCGACGCGCGTCATCCGCACCGCAATTTGACGCCAGCACCGCGGCGCCAAGACCACACGATTTCACCGTGCGCACCGGATCGTTCGTCCGCATGGAAGACCACGCTGCGACCCGTTGCGCCCACCGCATCCCGCGCTCCACGTCCGTGACGATCGCGATACGCCCCTCTGCAACGAGGCGGGATGACGGGGAATAAATCACGATTTTCAGAAATATGCAAGGGGGAATATTTCGGGGCCGGGGACTGGGCAAGCACCGATCGCGCATGCGACGCAGCAACGATCAGTCTCGCGGAGGCAGAAGCTCGATCTCCTGTTCGCCGTGCCGGATCGCTGTCGGTAGGTCTTGCGCGACAAGATCGGAAATCCATTGGACGAGCGCGGGAAGGGCTTCGTCCTTCGCGCGCCGGCGAAGTCCCGGCAAGTCCCGTTCGTGGGCGGTGCCGACTTTGATGTTGAGGCGCTCATAAGGAATGTCGCCGTCCGGCGGCCGATATCGCGCATCGAACAGACGCCTGCCGTGGCTGCGAACGAGGTGGATGCGAATGCCGCCGAGATCTCGTGCGGTCAGTGCGGCGAGGATGACGGAAGGCTTCAGGAGATACCCATAGCCCTTGGGGATCTTGCCGGTTTCTGAGGTGAACTCCATGGTTGATCTCTGGCGCTTTCGGAAATCGAGAATGACCGCGCGCGTTGGGCGCCCAGGAGGCAACATGTAGCCCGTAGGGTGGGCAAAGCGAAGCGTGCCCACCATTCTTTTCTTTTCAGCAGGGCGACGGTGGGCACGACGCTTCGCGTCTTTGCCCACCCTACGGCTCCGTTGGCTTGGCTTTGAGCGGAGCCCGTCACTCCGAATAGCGCTGTTCGGCCCAGGGATCACCGCGGTTGTGATAGCCGCGCACCTCCCAATAGCCGGGCGCATCGTGATCGAGGAACTCGATCGCCTTCAGCCATTTCGCGCTCTTCCAGAAATACAGATGCGGCACCACGACGCGCACCGGACCGCCATGCTCCCCGGTCAGCGGCGCGCCGGACCAGCTGTGCGCCAGCAGCGCATCCTCGGCAGCGAAATCCTCCAGCGTGAGATTCGTCGTGTAGCCGTCATGGGAATGCAGCACGACGAAATCGGCTGCATCGCGCGGGCGGCAGGCGGCGAGCAGGTCGCGCGTCGCAAGCCCTTCCCATTGGTTGTCGTAGCGCGACCAGGTCGTCACGCAATGGATGTCGGAGGTGAACTGGCGCTGCTCCTGGGCGAGGAATGTCGGCATGTCCCAGAACAGCGGATTTTCGACCGCGCCGTAGACGTCGAGCCGCCAGCGCTCGCGCGGGATCTCCGGCGTCAGGCCGAGATCCAGCACCGGCCAGTCGCGGGTCAGATGCTGGCCCGGCGGCAGGCGCTGGCCCTCGGGACGCACGGTCCGGCCGGTCAGGAATTTGCCCTCGCGGGCCCAGCGCTCCTTGCTGCGGGTCAGCTTGCTTTCGGGCGGAAGCCCGGACTCGTCAGCCATGACGGCACCTCGTCAGTTGGTTCTGCTCACGCCTGCCGGTGCATCGCCGATGCAAGCTTGATCTCGCGCATGGTCGCATAGACGAGCAAGGACAGGAAGATGAGTACCGGTGAGATGATCATAGAACCAGGTCTGGTTCCCAATGCTTTTGACGTATCGCGCGATAGCCGGTGCGGTGTGTGGCGGACTCGTCAGGGGGAGGGTGAAGAAGCGGCGAAAGCGCTTACTCTCTCCATGAGCTCGCTGTTCATGGTCAATGTGCAGCACCGGTCTCGGCGCCAAACCCTCTCCATGAGCACATTGGTCGTGGTCAGTTTTTCGGGATAGTCCAGTCCGGCGTGCGCTGCCAGCCTCTCCCCGCGTGCGGGGAGAGGCCGGATTGCATCGCAGATGCAATCCGGGTGAGGGGGACTCTCCGCTAGGTCTGGTACCCGTGGCTGCCCCTCACCCCAACCCTCTCCCCGTGAAGAACGGGGAGAGGGAGCGCACCGACATCGCCGCGCCGACGTTCGTCTCTTCATCAGCGCCCTGCTCATGGTCAATTTGCAGCGCCGGCCCCGGCGCTGGGGGCTCATGGTGAGGAGCGCCGCTCTTGCGGCGCGTCCCCGGACGATGCTTTGCATCGCCGGGAGAACCATAAGGCCCCCGCTCGGGCCTCATCCTTCGGGACGCCGCCGCGCGGCTCCTCAGGATGAGGGGGGATAGATCCGCTCAGCTCTTCGGCGCGCGCGGGTCGATCGGCGTCGAGCCGGCAATGCCGAGCACGTCCTCCAGCACCTTGGCGCCTGCGAGCAGCTTGGCGTCAGCGCGCGGGGCCGCGATCACCTGCAGCCCGACCGGCAGGCCGGAGGCGGTGAAGCCGCAGGGCAGCGACAGCGCCGGGCAGCAGGCCAGCGTGATCGCGTAGACGATGCCGAGCCACTGCACGTAGTTGTCGAAGGTATGTCCGGCGCATTCGGCGACGTAGCGGTTCTCGACCGGGAAGGGTGGCACGATGGTCGCCGGCGCCAGCAGCAGATCATAGGTCTCGAAGAACGTGACGGCGCGCGCTGTCATCGCCACGCGCTGCGCTTCGGCGCGCGTGATCTGCGTCACCGTGAGCTTCAGGCCTTCCTCGATGTTCCAGATCACTTCGGGCTTCAGGAGGTCGCGCCTGGTGCGGAGGAGTTCGGCCTTGCTCATCGCGAAGTCGAGCGCACGCAGCACGTGGAAGCATTCGTGCGCCTCGCTGAAATCGGGATGGGCCTCCTCGACGATCACGCCCAACTCGGCAAAGCGTTGTGCCGCCTTCCGGGTGACTGCGGCGACCTCGGGGTCGACGGGCG
>JBARNF010000033.1:0-9534 GCA_049802835.1 Bradyrhizobium sp. | reverse complement strand
CTCTCTGTCAGAGCGCGCTATTGCTAACTCACGGTCGCTGACGAGGGTCCTTGTTTCCCGCGAATGTCGTCAGCGATAACGTGGGCTCGGCGGGCGAGAAGTTGCGAGTTGGTGGATTTCAGCCATCGAGGGATATTTGGGCTATTCGCATTCAATGCCGCATACACCGTACTGCTAATCGCTTGTTGTTGGCGTCGTAGGTGATCCTCCAGCAGCTTAGGGCGAGTGATGTAGCCAGCGTTCACGCCTGGAATTGCATGGTTCATCAGCAGCTTTGCATCGAACTCCGACACGCCGGCTGCGGCTGCGATGGTGCGAAAGCTCTGCCGTAGATCGTTACCCCATTTCGACAGCACGGCCCGATCTTCCTTCTGCTCGACGATGTGTCCTGACACGCTGTCGGCCGGGAATATCCATTCGCGGGCGTGCGACGGATGCATCTGATGTCCGAAGCGCATGACCCGGATCAGGCAGCGGATCATTTCGCGAGATAGAGGAATATCAAAGGCCCGCTTTGCGCCGCCTTTGGGTTTGGGGATGTGCAGGATCCGCCTCTTGAAGTCGATATCGCTCGGAGTCGTTTCCTGCAACGCGGTCGGTCGACATCCGGAAAGTAGCGTGAAGAGATGGAATTCGCGGCGGATCGGATTTTCTAAAGCCGACAGTTCGGAAAACCAGACCTTCAAATCACCAGGCCCCATTCCGGTGTCGCGTCGCTTCTCTCCATTCCAGTCGATAGCCCCCACGGGATTATCGGGCGGCAAGCTCTTATTGGCTTTGCGGGCGTGGGAATAGATGGCCCGCAGCGTGCGCATGCTTCCATTCGCAATATAGGGCCCGTTCTCCTTGGTGATTGCGTCATGTCTCTCGACCACCTTCGCAGGGTTACGGCCCCAATCTTCCAGTGGCGTATCGAGCCATTTCACGAAGATCCGTTCCACGTGATCCCGATAGCTCTCGATTGTGCGCTCGCTGCGGCCTTTCCGGATCATGTGGGCGTCGCGATATCGCTCCCAGGCTTGCCTGAGCGTGATACCGCCAGATTGGTGTGCGATCGGGCTGGCTGCGCTAACCGCGATGCGACTCGGTTTCGATCCGGGTTTGGGATGCTGACCCCGGCTTATCTGAGCGAGATATTCCTTGGCGGTCGCCCTGGCCATCCTCGTCGAGAGTTCCTTGACGTCGCCGATTGCGACCCGGATCGACGTCGCTCGCTTGCCATCTTCGCGAAGGTCGCCTTGGACCGTAAAGGTTCGTTTCCGCTTTCCGATGACGACGAAAAAGCCCTTCAGTTCCGTGTCGCGCGCCAAATACCAGCCCTCGCTCGGGGTCGGCAGGCGCGCGATTTCTTTGTCGGTCAGCAAGAGGCGGACATCGGCCATCGGAGCGCTCCAAAACTAAAACGGCTTTTCAAACGGTTTTGGCAAATCGGGGAGTTCGACGGTCCGACCCCGATGTTGTGCGAGGATGTACGATAAATGTCTCGAAATTAAGGGCTTTTGCGTCTATCGTTGCGCCGTGGCGTACAGTCGGATAGCGTGGCGAAGCAATGTTTTTGAACTACGAATCTGAGGGTCGGACGTTCGAATCGTTCCGGGCGCGCCAGCTATCTCCTTAGTCGAACATCGATTTTCAAAGCCGCCTAAAAGGTCCCCAGACTGAGATATCCGTTTGGTCCGGGATTTGGCCGGGAGAGCTTTTCGCGAATCGGAGCCTTGCCAGCTAGGTGACGTCTTGGCTCGCGGCTGCGGTAGGTCGACCCCGAGGATGCTTTCGATGCGACGGTCCGGCAGCCACGACGTGCTCCGTGCACCGGTTGTCTCCACGGCCGCGCGCGGCGGCGCCACGCCGTGAGCGAGGGCTACCGTGCCGTTCTGAGGCCGAGCCGCGCCTTGGCCTCGCGCGCTAGTTGTAGAGCCGTCGCAGCGCCTTGATGGCCTCGCGTTGCTCGTTGATGTGCTGCTGGATCGCCTCGCGAAGCTCTTTTGATCGCAGTCTGTTGCTGTCGCGCTCGACCTCTTTGAGCGCCGATTCCGCGTCCGTCAGGATCTTCATTGTCACCTCGATGCGAAGCCATTCGAGTCGGGGCCATCGGCGCCCGAACGACATGTATTCGACTGCGGCGCATCTTATGGGGATCGACGGGATGTGCGTTGAGGCAGCTCAAGTTGACCTTGTCGGTGCCGGCTCTGAGAAATCGATGCGGGCGCTTGCGGGGCAGCTATTGCGACATCATCCGTCCAGACGTTGGACCAACATCGCGCGAGCAAGCCGGACGTAGTCGATGCCTTATGCACCGACGCTGCGCTCGGCGCGGAAATGGTCGATCCAGACGCTTCGGGTTTGCTGCGCGCCGGCAATGGAGAGCGCATCGTGGACTGTCCGTCGAAGTCCTTCCCTCAAGGCTCGCTGGTGCGACTGCAACGACCACTCCATGTTGTCATGAAGCCGCAGCTTGCGGCCATTACAGATCGATCACGATGTCGCCCTGGGGTTGGGCGCAGCAAATCAGCACGTTGCCCTCCGTCGGTGCATCGACGGGGGCCGGCGCATAGCCGACCGTCCCTGCCACCAGTCCGGTCTCGCAGGTGTGGCATACGCCAGTTCGACATGACCACCGCACAGGCACGTCGCAGGCCTCCGCGAGCTCGAGCAGTGACTCGTAGGAGGACCCCCAGTGGACATTGAGACCGCTCCGGGCGAACGAAACCATCGGTCCCGCGCCGGCGGGTCCTGCCGGCAGGTGCGGCGCCTTGCGCGGGGACGCGGCAATGCCGGGTGCAATCGAGGGGCCGGCACCAAACAGCTCAGTGTGAATGCGCTCCGGCGAGACGCCCAGCGCAACGAGGCCGGTGGTCAGGTCGCTCATGAAGGTCGACGGACCGCAGATGTAGAAGTCGCCATCGCGGGGAATGCCGAGCTTCGTGAGAGCCTGCACGTCCAGCCGTCCGACAGCGTCGAAATCCGACGTGAGTCGATCACGAGGCTCAGGCACGCTGTAGCAGACGTAGCTGTGATGATGCGCAAGCGCCGCGAGCAGTTCGCGCGTTTCGGCGGCAAAAGCATGCTCGCGCCCGTTGCGGGTGCCGTGCAACCACCAGATTTCTCTCGTCGAGGCTTCGGCTGATAGCGCATGAAGCATTGCAAGCACCGGCGTCACGCCGATTCCCGCGCTGAGGAGAACAACGGGCGTCTCGCCTGGGCGCAGCGTGAAGCTGCCGCGCGCCGCACTTGCTTGCAGGATGTCGCCAGCCCGGAGCTGCTTATCGATGTAGGTGCCAGCCGCGCCGTGCGGTTCGTGCTTGACGCTGACGCGATAGAATGCGGCGTTCGGCTGTCCCGATAGCGAATAGCTGCGCATGAGCGCGGTGTCGGATGACGTTCCGAGTCGCAATACCACGAACTGTCCCGGAAGGGCGGTGGCGATAGGCTGACCATCCACGGGCTCGAGCAGCAGCGACGTCACGTTGTCGCTTTCGTCCACCTTGCGTGCCACGCGGAAAGAGCGAAACCCGGACCACGCCGGCGATGGGCCGGATGCCGGACTAAGTCCGGCGTTTCCCGATGCCGCACCACTCTCGCCCGCTTGGGCGAGCAATGCCTCGAAGGAACGACGCCAACCGACACTCAGGGCCGGAATGCGCAGCGAGCGCTCCAGCTGTTCACGAAGGCGACCGGGCAGATAAAGCAGCGCGTCGATCTCGGACACGCTCATGCGCTCGGGTCCGGAATCGACCAGGGCTATCTCGTCGCCGGCTTCGACCTCCCCTTCCTCCAGCACACGAAGATAGAAGCCAGGCCTGCCGTGCTTGACCAGCAGTGCGGCCATTTCCGGCTCGTTCATGCGGATGCCGACCCGGTAACAGGTCACCCGAGGCTGCGTCACCTCGAACAGCGCGCTTCCGATCCGGTAGCGGTCTCCGATGCACACCTCAGCGTCCGGCAGGCCATCCACAGTTAGGTTCTCGCCGAACTGTCCGTAACTGAAGTCGGCGCGTCCCAGCTGCTTCTGCCAGAATTGGTAGGACTCATGCTGATACACCAACACGGCCCGGTGCTCGCCGCCGTGGCCCGCCAGGTCTCCCTGTCCGTCGCCATCGATGTTGAGGCGGCGTACCTTGCGCGGTCCGCTCACCGGTGCCTTCCAAATGCCAGTATGGACCGTCTTGCCCTGCCAGGCGACGTCGCGTGGCAAGCCGACATTCACCGAAAGCACGCGTCCCATGAGGTCTTTCTCCCGCGTCGACCGTCGCAAATGGCGGTCATTCCAACAACAAAGGCGGAACGAATTGGATCAGTTCCACGAGGATAACGACTGCCAGGACCGCAATGATGATTGCTCTGCGCATGGAACCTTTTTCCCCCTTGCTCAGGGATACGTCGATCACACGCCGGCGGCCACGTCGATGATTGCATCGGCAAATGCCTTGGGAGCTGCCTGTGGCAGGTTGTGGCCGATACCGCCCTTGACGGTGCGGTGCGAGTATTTCCCCGAGAACATCTTTGCATAGGCCGAAGGCTCCGGGTGCGGCGCGCCGTTGGCGTCGCCTTCCATGGTTATCGTGGGCACGCCGATGACGGGGGCTTGCGCGAGCCGCCTCTCATCATCGCCGTACTTCGCTTCGCCCGATGCACGCCAACGATCGCTGATCACTCGACTTCGTGTAGGATCAGATGAGCGATGGCCGGCCTTCATCGACAGCTTCCACGGCCGCCGGCGGGATGAACTGCTGAACGAGACACGGTGCACTGCGCGAGCCCGTTCCTGCGTCGCGCTCGGGTGGTGGCGGGCCGACGACAACGACGCACGACCACACCCGCACCCGCGAACGATCCGATCGCGCAGGTCACCCGCAGTCGAAAAGAGCCCTGGGTAGTTGCATGCGTTGTCTTCAGTGTTTGCCGCGCGACCGATACATCGCCTCTCAATAAATTTCCGGCCATTCGGTGAACTGGGCTGTCACCGCGTAAGCCGCCGTTGCCCTCCCGTTCGGCAGGTTATCCCGTCCGACAGCTCTGGCGTGTATCATCGTGCTCGAGCTGACCAGGGCGCTGCTGATCGCCGTCGGCGCATCCACGGCGCGTGCATTCAGGCTGCCATTTGGCGAGATCACGTCGGAAGAAGACCCGGGCGATCGAGATCTTCTCCGCGAACTGGGTGTGCCCTTCGGATGTCGAATCCTGTAAAGCTTCTTCCAGATTCGCCGGCCGCGCCCTGCGTCGCCGATCCAACACGGGACCTCTGTGACCTCCTCTCATCGTACTGCCCGCAGCGCAACGCAGCGGAAGACCGCTTCCCCAAAGCAGACCCCTTCACCAAAGACGACTGCGCCACGAAAGAAGGCTGCTTCGCGAAAGAACGTCGCCACTTCGCCAAGCAAGACAGCTTCGTCCCGGCCCGGCATTGCCTCCTCGTCTCCGCTCGGGATGTTAGCACTGCATCTGCTGACGCAGTGGCAGACATCCGGCCGCGCCGGTCTCGTGTTTCTCTGCGAGAACGAGGGCCGGGCGGAGCGGCTGGGTGGGATCATCCACGCGCTCGACCCCAGCTGCGACGTGCTCGTCTTCCCGCGCTTGAATACGCTGCCGTTCGATCAGCTGAAGCCCTCGCAAGACATCGCCGGCCGGCGAAGCTCGGTGTTGAGACGCCTTGCCGCGCGGAAGAAGCCGATCCTTCTGATCACCACGCCTGAAGCCGTGATGGAACGGCTGCCGCTGCCGGCGAACTGGTCGCGGATCAACCTGACCTTGAAGATCGGCGGCGCGCATTCGGAAGCCGATCTCAAGGCCCGTCTTGAAGGGCTCGGATACGATCTCGACGACAGTCCGGATTTTCCCGGCGGCGTGCTGTTTCACGGCAATACCTTCGAGATATTTCCGGCCGGCGCGCCCGGCCCGTTCCGGATCGCCCATTCCGGCGGCAAGATCCGGCAGATCACGGCATTCAATCCGGTCGATCAGGAAGCCGTTTCCGAGCTGAAAGAGCTGCTGGTGGATCCGATGTCGGAGCGGGCGGCATTCACGGACCGCGGCCGGAAGAAGTCCAACCTCTTCGACTACTGCGCGCGCGCCAAATGGATCGCCGACGCGGCCGTACCCGCCCAGGCCGGTGCCTGGCTGAGCACGATCGAAGAAGCGGCTGCCCGCGCGGAGCGGGATCGCGCCTATCTGAGCCGACGGGAATGGGAGCAGGCGACGAAGAGGATCGATGTGCTGCCGCCGACCGCAACCTATCGTCCGATTCCCGAATTTTCCAGGCTGGCCTCGCCCCGCAAAGCCCTGCGCACTTTCGTCGAGGAGGCGCAACGCAAGGGCGCGCGTCTCCTGTTCGTCGCTGCCGTGGAGGCGGATTTGCGCCTCATGGCCCGGATGAGCGGCGTGAAGGCGCCATGCGTCGCGGACTGGGCGGAAGCGACCGTCAGGGGCGGACGCGAGGCGGCCGTTCTGGCGGGCTTCGATGCCGGCTTTGTCATTCCTGGGCAGAAGCCCATCGTGGTCATCACGGCCGGCGACGTGCTCGGAAGCAGGGCGCATCATCCTCAAACGATGAGCCGGGTCTGGACGCCGGGATTCGATGCGGTGGACGTGCCTCCGATTGGTTCGGTGGTCGTCCATCTGCAGCGGGGGCTGGCCCGCCTGGACGGCCTGCGTGCGATGGGCGCAGCAGGCCTCTCGGCGCGGGAAATGGTCAGGCTGGTGTTCGCCGGGAATGACGCGATGCTGGTCCCGCTGGCTGAGCTGACCTTGATCTGGCCCTACGCATCGGAGTTGGGCAACGTTTCGCTCGACAAGGCCGATGGAAGTTCATGGCGGCCCCGCCGGGCCGGCGCCGAGAACGAAATTCAGATTGTCGCCAAGCAACTTGCCAAGCGGCTGAGCCAGCGACGGCGTCGATTGGCGCCGAAGCTGGTGCCACGCGCTGCCAGCTACGAGAAGTTCGTTGCCCGATTTCCGTATTTCACGACGGTAGACCAGGCGAAAGCCATCGGCGACGTGCTGGATGATCTGGCCTCGGGCCACGCGATGGACCGGATCGTCTGCGGCGATGTCGGCTTCGGCAAGACCGAGGTGGCGTTGCGCGCGACCGCGGCCGCCGTGCTGGCCGGAAAGCAGGTCGCGATCGTGGTGCCGACGACGGTGTTGGCGCGACAACACGTCGAGACGTTTCGAAAGCGCTTTGCGCCGCTCGGCATCGAGGTCGGAAACCTTTCGCGGGTCGCGTCGGCCGCCGAAGCGCGGCAGGTGAGGGACAGTCTCAAGACCGGTGCACTGAAAGTCGTGATCGGAACCCAGTCGCTGACATCAAAGGACGTGAAATTTTCCGATCTCGGCCTGGTCATCATCGATGAGGAGCAGCATTTCGGTGCGGCTGAAAAGGCGACGCTGTCGAGCCTCAACAAGAATGGCCACAGGCTTTGGATGAGCGCGACACCGATTCCGCGCACGCTTGCGGCCGGGTTGACCGGCTTGCGGGATCTCAGCGTGATCGCGACGCCGCCGGTTCATCGCGTCCCGATCGCCACCAGGGTCGCGCCGCTGTCCGATGCCGCGATCGCCGCCGCCCTGCTGCGCGAGCACAGGCGGCGCGGTCAGAGCTTCGTCATCTGCCCCCGGATTCAGGATCTCGATCCGATGTTGGCCCGGATTCATTCCCTCGCGCCTGAACTGCGCATCACCAGCCTTCATGGCAGGCTGCCCGCCGATGAGCTCGACGAGCGGTTGATGGGATTCGTCGAGGGGCACGCCGATGTTCTGCTTGCGACCAACCTCGTGGAAAGCGGTCTCGACATCCCGCGCGCGAACACCATCGTGGTGTGCTGGCCGGAGAAGTTCGGCTTGGCTCAGCTGCATCAGCTCAGGGGACGGGTGGGGCGCGGCGGCATCCGGGCGTTTGCGCATTTCCTCACCGATTCAGGTTCCGAGCGTTCCGAGAAGCGGCTGGCCGTTCTCGAAGAGCTCAGCCGGCCCGGTGCGGGATTTGCGATCGGCGCACGGGATCTCGACCTCCGCGGCGGTGGTGATCTCCTCTCCGACAAGCAGTCGGGCCACATGCAGGTGTTCGGTTCCACGCTCTATGGCCATCTGCTGAATCTGGCGCTGGAAGGCGATCGCGCTGGAATGTCCGCGTTCTGGGTCCCGGAGTTGAACTTGCCGATCCCGGAGCTGCTGCCGTCGAGCTACGTGCAGTCGGAAGCGGTCAGGCTTGAAATCTATGTCCGGGCCGCTCGGTGCCGAGGTGAAGACGAACTGGAGGAGCTCGAGGACGAAACGCTCCGCAGGTTTGGTAAGCTGCCGCCGTCTGCGGCCGATTTCTTCGCCGTCGCGAGGCTCAGGATCAGTTGCAAGGAGAGGGGCATTATCCGGCTGGATGTCGGACCGGAGGCGATTGCGGCAACCTTGCTCGCGGGGCGGCTCAGGAAATCCTGCTCGCGGCTGCTGCAACGCGACGGCGATCGCGTCATCTATCCGAGCAAGAGCAAAGAGCATCCGTTGAAACGGGTGGAGGAGCTTTTTGACTTGCTGGACCAATGACGGCTTTGCGGGAAGTCCACGCCAAGCTACATATCGCAACCGGAGAGATCCCGCAGATCTCTCGTCCGAATCGTTCGACTTGGTTGCCGCCAAGCGATCTCGAAAGCGGTGCAGGCCGGCACGAACTACAAGATGCATCCGCGGGTCTGCGGGTCATCGCCATCCTGATTCGGCGGCAAGTTGACGCAGCCCGGCGAGGCGCATGATGGAGTGCCCGGCAAGTTTCTGCGCTAATTCCATGCCGCTCTGATCGGCGGCGCGATCGGCTTCGTCGAGATAGATGTTGGACAGCTGCTCCGCGCGGCGCAGGGCGCGGCGCTTGATCTGTTCGATCTCGGCAATGCCTTCGTCGGCGCGGCTTCCGTCGGCCGGAGGCAGCGGCTCCGGTAACGAAGCCGCACCCAGGGTTAAGAGCTGTCGGCGCCGGGCTGGGTCCAGCCCCTGCGCCCAGCTCATCATGTCCCTGAGCAGCAGACTCTCCAGCAACGCCGCCGATTCGGGCTGCTCGGTTGCGCCGGTTTTCGCGGCCGCATCGGCTGCGGCCCTCCGCTCGGTACGCCAAGCCGCCCGACGCTCACGACGCAGCAGATTGCCGTCGTCAAGAGCCTCGCGTGCCAAGCCTTCCGCAGTCTGCCGGACGGCTGTGTCCTCAGCAAGCGCGACGACGTAGGTCCAGAACACGAAGGCGCGCTGACCTTGGCGCACCGCGAGCGCCCACGCGGTGTAAGCGGTCGACAATCCGGAGTTCCCGACCTCGGCCAGTTCCGCGGCCTGGACGAGATCAAGCGGAGGCCAGCGCAGATCGCTTGCGTCCGGCGGCTTGCCGCATGCGGCGCGGCATGCGGTGGCGAGAGTTGCGGCACGATCGCGCTCACGCCTGACCAGCACTTCGAACACGCGGCGCAGCGGGGCAAAGCCGTCGTCGTCTCTCGCGGCAAGCTCACCGTAGCGCTGGACAGCCTTTTGCGCAAAATCGAACGCGATCGCGTAGAACTCGGCCAG
>JBARNF010000032.1:0-3836 GCA_049802835.1 Bradyrhizobium sp. | reverse complement strand
GCGTGATCGACGGCCTGGTCGATGCCGGCACGCTCATCACCGAAGAGCTTCCCGCCTGGGCGCCGCCGCAGCTCGACCTCTCAACGGCGCGGGCGCGGCTCACGCCTGAGCAGGCCGAGGCGGCAAGCGAGCTTCTCGCCAATATGAATGACGGCTTCTCCGTGACTCTGCTCGACGGCGTCACCGGCTCCGGCAAGACCGAGGTCTATTTCGAGGCGGTGGCCGAGACCGTTCGCCGCGGCCGGCAGTCGCTGATCCTGATGCCGGAGATCTCGCTGACCGGCCAGTTCCTCGAGCGCTTCGCGCGCCGCTTCGGCGTCCGGCCGCTGGAATGGCATTCCGAGCTGACCCCCCGCAACCGCCAGCGCAACTGGGCGGCGATCGCGGCCGGCGAAGCGCCGGTCGTGGTCGGCGCCCGCTCGGCGCTGTTTTTGCCCTATGCCGATCTCGGGCTCATCATCGTCGATGAGGAGCACGATCAGGCCTACAAGCAGGACGAGGGCGCGCATTACCACGCCCGCGACATGGCCGTGGTGCGCGGGCACATCGCCAAGATCCCGGTGGTGCTGGCCTCGGCCACGCCCTCGGTCGAGACCGAGGTCAATGCCCGCAAGGGCCGCTACCAGCGCGTCGCGCTGCCGTCGCGGTTCGGCGGCCAGCACATGCCCCATATCGAGGCCATCGATCTCCGGCGCGAGCCGCCGCCGCGCGGCCGCTACGTCTCGCCACGGCTGGCGGGCGAGATCCGCACCGCGATCGAGCGCGGCGAGCAGGCGCTGCTGTTCCTGAACCGCCGCGGCTATGCGCCGCTGACCCTGTGCCGCGCCTGCGGCCACCGTTTCGCCTGCACCATCTGCGACGCTTGGCTGGTCGATCATCGTTTCCGCCAGCGCCTGGTCTGCCATCATTGCGGGTTCTCGATGTCGCGCCCGCCGACCTGTCCGCACTGCGCGGCCGAGAACTCGCTGGTCGCGGTCGGGCCCGGCGTCGAGCGCCTGCAGGAGGAGGCGGCGGCGCTGTTTCCAGAGGCGCGCAGCATGGTGCTGTCGAGCGATCTGATCACGTCGATCGAGACCATGCGCGCCGAGCTGACCGAGATCGCGGAGGGCCGCGTCGACCTCATCATCGGCACCCAGCTCGTCGCCAAGGGGCACAATTTTCCGCGGCTGAATCTCGTCGGCGTGGTCGATGCCGATCTCGGCCTCGGCAATGGCGATCCGCGCGCTGCCGAGCGCACCTGGCAGCTGCTGAACCAGGTGATCGGCCGCGCCGGCCGCGAGCAGGGCCGCGGCCGGGGCTATCTGCAGACCCACCAGCCCGAGCATCCGGTGATGAAGGCGCTGGTCGCCTGCGACCGCGAGGCCTTCTACACCAGCGAGATCGACGTCCGCGAGCGCACCGGCTATCCGCCGTTCGGCCGGCTGGCAAGCCTGATCATCTCGGCCGGCGACCGGCCGACCGCGGAAGGGTTTGCCCGTCGGCTGGTCGCGTCAGCGCCGCGCGAGGAGGGCGTGCTGCTGCTCGGCCCCGCCGAGGCCCCGCTCGCGGTCATCAAGGGCCGCTACCGTTTCCGGCTGCTCTTGAAGTCGGCACGCCATTTCGATCTGTCGGATTATCTGCGCCATTGGCTGGCGCATGCCGAGAAGCCACGCGGCAATCTCAAGCTCGAGGTCGACGTCGACCCGCAGAGCTTCTTGTAGCGCTCGGCGCGCTTTCTCCGCCGTCATTGCGAGGAGCGAAGCGACAAAGCAATCCAGACTGCCCCTGCGGCAGCTTCTGGATTGCTTCGCGGAGCCTGTCATCGGGCCGCGCATTCGCGCGAACCCGTTGGCTCCCAACGACGCGCGGAGCGCCGTCGCGCTTAAGAAACGACCTCGGCGGTGACGCGGCCGACGCCGGCGCGGGTCAGGCCGATGGCGCGGGCGGCGCCGGTCGAGAGGTCGAGCACCCGGCCACGGATGAACGGGCCACGGTCGTTGACGGTGACGATCACGCTCTGGCCGCCATGGGTGACGCGGAGCTTGGTGCCGAACGGCAGCGAGCGGTGGGCGCAAGTCATCGCGCTGGCGTTCATGCGCTGGCCGGACGCGGTGCGGCTGCCGGATTCGTTGCCGTAGTACGACGCCATCCCCGAGAAGCTGCGGCCGGTGCCCGACGAAGGGGTGACCGCGGCGTTCGCGTTCATCCAGGACGAGCCATTCGACGACCAGCCGTTCGAGAACGAGTCGGATGCCGGCTGGGCGGCATTCCTCGCCATGTGATGATGGTGGCGGTGATGATGGTGATGCCTGGATCGGGCCGAGGCTTCGGTCGCGGTGCCGCCGACGATCAGGGTGACGGCAACAGCGAGCGCAGTACGCGAGCCGGCGATCTTGCCAGCGGAGAGCTTCTTCAGTTTCAGCATCTAGATCAGTCCCTCGAAACAGTATTGCCGCGTTCTGCGGTCAGTGGACCCCCGTCACGTGTTGAGGCGGGCGCCGTTTGGTTGGGCAATGAGGCATGAATGGGGCAGTAGAAATTGTTCCGTTTCGAGCAGAATAGCTTTGGACTGGTTCCGCTAGTCACGGAAAATTCCGTAATCTTTTACTTTAACGCTTCATTAACGATTAAATACTTTGAGATACTGTTGAGTTGAGTTGTCGTTGAGCTTGTAAAGATGTCGGCAAGTAATGCCTGTCCAGCTCAGCGAAGGCCGGCCGAGGGGCCGAAACACGAGTCAAGGCCTGGCGGGCATGGCGGCCATGCAGCAACAGCTGGAACCAATTCGCATCGGGTGGTATCTTGGTCCGGCGAGCTTTGGCGGCCGCCACGTCGATGCGGCTCGCTCTCCGGATGCCGGCCGACCGCGGCGCGGCAATAAGGTGCCGAATAGCCGGCCGCGGCTTGTTGCGGCTGCGCTTACGCTATGTTAGCAAAGCGCCGCTTTTCGTGATCAAGCTGCTCCCGCGGCGATCGAAAATCAAAGTCCTGCTTGAATTCCAGGGGCTTAACTGGTTCGCGCCGCGGCGGCGCGCCGGTTTCCCTCTTGTGGGTTGGGCACTTATAAAAAGAGCGCGTCTGTGGCTGCTGAAGATCCCTCCGTATCCGGTGTGTCCGGTCGTTACGCGACGGCCCTGTTTGAACTGGCCCGTGACGAAAAGTCCGTCGATGCGGTCAAGGCCGATCTCGACAGGTTCAAGGCCCTTCTCGATGAAAGCGCCGATCTCAAGCGGCTCGTTCGCAGCCCGGTGTTCGGCGCCGACGTGCAGCTGAAAGCGCTGAATGCGGTGCTCGACAAGGCGGGCATCGCCGGCATTGCCGCCAACATCCTGCGGGTGCTGACCACCAACCGCCGGCTGTTCGCGGTGGCCGACGTGATCCGCGCTTTCAATGCGCTGGTCGCCAAGTACAGGGGTGAGGCCACGGCCGACGTTACGGTCGCCGAGCCCCTCTCCGACAAGAATCTCGACGCCTTGAAGGCCTCGCTGAAGACGGTGACCGGCAAGGACGTCGCACTCAACGTGAAAGTCGATCCAGCGATCATCGGCGGGCTCGTCGTCAAGCTCGGCAGCCGCATGGTCGATAGTTCGCTTCGCACCAAACTCAACTCGATCAAGCACGCGATGAAAGAGGCAGGCTGATGGACATCCGCGCCGCGGAAATTTCCGCGATCCTCAAGGACCAGATCAAGAATTTCGGGCAGGAAGCCGAAGTCTCCGAAGTCGGGCAAGTGCTGTCCGTCGGTGACGGCATCGCCCGCGTCTACGGTCTCGACAACGTCCAGGCCGGCGAGATGGTCGAGTTCGAGAACGGCACCCGCGGCATGGCGCTGAACCTCGAGACCGACAATGTCGGCG
>JBARNF010000031.1:0-3184 GCA_049802835.1 Bradyrhizobium sp. | reverse complement strand
CTCGCGAACGCGCCGTCAGCATGTTGCTCTTGCTGTAGCGCGGATCGCCGGTGACTTCCTCGCCGACCCAATCCGGAATCGTCACGATGGTCGTTTCCGTCGGGATCTCGATCTCGGCGATGACGACGCCTTCGAGATCACCGTGGTATACGTCGACCTCCCAGACGCCGCTGTCGCCCGGTACGTAGTGACGCGTCTTCTCGAGGATGCGCCCCTCGCAATGCGCGAAGATCGCGTCCGCGTGGTCAGCGGGAATGTCGTATTCGAATTCCTCCCGCGACAGGCCGCGCCGGCCGCTCTTCACGCAGAGTGTCGTCCGGCCGCCATAGCAGCGGACCCGGACCTTGAGGCCGTCCTGACGCGCGACGAGGCCGTCGCGAAGGCGCTCACTGCGCGTCGCTTGATCTCGCCAGGCGTCGGTCTTGACGAGAAACTTTCGTTCGATTTCGAGGGGCATGACCTGATGTTGAGCGAAGTTCCGCCGTCGCCGATAGCTCATATCAGCTGGCCGGCACAGCTACTATGCCACGAAGGGTGAAGGGAGCGTTGTCGGATTGGGAGGGATCACGGAGCTTAGCGCTTACCACGCGGCTTTTCGGCCTTGGCCGGCGGCTCGGTCTGCACGCCGCAGCTGGCGGCCGCAAGCGAGGTCTGCGCCTGCGGCATGAGACCCGGTTCGGCCGCCAGAGCCTTCAACACGATCAGTCCGGTCGTGGTCGGCGAATCGATGATCAGCCGGTCGGCGGCTGTGATCTCTTCGTCCTCCGGCAGATCCTCATGCTGCGCCTCGGTCATCAGATCGAGCTCGATGACGCGCTTGCCTGCCGAGCGGTCGTTGATGGCGTAATAGGCGATCTCATTGCGGGTGTAGAACGACACCGACGTATAGGCCTGGCTCACCGGGACCGTGAGCTTGAGCGGGCCATCGGACAGGTCGTAGCGGCAGATCGCCATCGCGAAGGCCGGGTCCATGAACGGCATCGGCGAGGTGCTGGGATCCGTCAGCGGCAGCGGCGTCACGGCATTGAGCTTGGTCATGGGCGTCAGCCGCGAATAGGCGTCCTGGGTCGAGATCCGCGGCAGCGCCAGCACGCTGACGAGATGAACCACGCCGCCAAGCAGCACGCCGACCAGGATGGTGAACAGCAGCCGGATCATGATGGGCAGCCCACCGTCGTGATCGAAGGCATCGGGGCGTCGCGCTGGGTGCGGGTGGCGACACCGACCGGCGTATCATACAGCCGCAGCATCAGCGCATAACGCTCGATGCCGCCGGTCGGCAGCCAGTTGCCGGACCGCGAACGCGAGGCCACGCGGATCTCGAAGGATCCGTCGGCGCCGCGCACGAGCTCCTGGCTGGTGAAGCCGTAGCGCTGCAGCGTATTGGCAACGAGATGGCCTTTGCGATCGTACAGGGTCAGCGTCCAGAAGCGGGCAGGCGGCGTCACGCCACTGACGAGAATGTCGCAGCGGCCGTCGAGCGGCTTCTTCTTGTCATCCGCGGTGGCGGTGAAGGCCACGCCGTCGCCGGTGCCGATCGGCAGCTCGCCGTTGCGGGTGATGGTGGCGCGCGCGTAGGGGTCGACGTCGGCCGTGCCGGTCTTCGGACGCGCCGTCCAGGCGCCGATCGTCAAGGTGCCGAACTCGGTGCCGCGCGTCGTGGTCATCCAGGTCGCGCCGATGCCGACGCCGGTTGCGATCAGAAGCGCGAGCAGGGTGATGAAGAGCAGCCGCACGGGAATCGCCGACGTCAGTTCTTGCGCAGGGCAGGGGTAGTCACGCCATCAGCCGTCGCCGAGGCGTAGTTCTCAGGAAAGGCGAGCGCGCTCGAGGACACCGGCTTGGCCGGCTTGCGCGGGTCGGCAGGCGCGGCCTTTTCGGCGACGCGGGCCGCATCGTCGAGCAGCTTCTCGACCTGGACCAGAACCTCGGCGCCCCGACGGGTCAGAACCGGCGGCGGGCCCGGCTTGATCTCCAACGTCTTCGGCGCACCGGCCTGCGCCATCGCGCCATTGGCGACCTGCGGCAGCTTCTCGCCCATGCCGACCCCCGGCAGTTCCTTGACTTCTACGCCTTGGTGCGCGGCGACCATGATGTCGTGCCAGGTTTGCGCCGGCAGCGAGCCGCCGGTCATGCGGTTGGTCGGCGAGTAGTCGTCATTGCCGTACCACACCGCGCAGGTGAAGTTGCCGGTGTAGCCGACGAACCAGGCGTCGCGATAGGCATTGGTGGTGCCGGTCTTGCCGGCGGTCGGAATGCCGTCGAGCGCGGCGCGGCGCGCGGTGCCTTCGCTGACGACGTGGCTCATCATCCCCGCCATGTCGGAGGCGACGGAAGCCGGGATCGCCTGGCGCGGCTTCGGACCGTCACGATCCCAGCGCCACACCGGGTCGCCGGCACCGGTGCGCACCTCCAGCACCGAATGCGGCGTCACCGCCTTGCCCCTGTTCGGGAAGGTCGCATAGGCCACCGCGTGCTCGATGACCGTGACCTCGTCGGAGCCGATCGGCATCGATGGGGTGTCCGGCAGCGGCGCCTTGAGGCCGAAGCGGCGGGCGACCTCGATGATCTTGGCGCGGCCGGCCTTCGGGCCGTTCGGTTTGCCGAGCTCGATCGAGAGCTTGACCGGAACGACGTTGATCGAGCGCGTGATCGCCTGGGTCAGTGTCACGGTGCCTGAATAAGAGTGTCCATAGTTCTGCGGGCACCAGTTGCCGATGCACACCGGGCCGTCGACGATGGTCGAGGTCGGCTTGTAGCCGTTCAGAAGCGCGGTCGTGTAGACGTAGGGCTTGAACGACGAGCCCGGCTGCCGGTAGGCGTCGGTGGCGCGGTTGAACTGGCTGGCGCCATAGTCGCGGCCGCCGACCATGGCGCGGATGCCGCCGTCGAGATCGGAGACCACCGTCGCGGCTTGGGTTGCGTGATAATCGCGGCCGAACTGACGCAGCTGGTTCTCGATGGCGTCGTCGGCGGCATGCTGTACGTTCATGTCGATCGAGGTCCGCACCACGAACACCCGCTCGGTGTAGGATTTCGGGAACGTGTCGACCAGCTTGCGCATCTCGTCGAAGGCATAGTCGAGGTAATAGTTCGGTGAGCTCTCGTCGCGGCGGTCGACTGCGAAGGCCGGGTTGCGGCGGGCGCCGAACACCTGGCCCTCGGTCATGAAGCCGGCGTCGAC
>JBARNF010000030.1:0-2633 GCA_049802835.1 Bradyrhizobium sp. | reverse complement strand
CGCCATCGCCCAGGTCTCCGGCGAGGCCGACCAGGTGTTCCGCGACCTCACCCGCGACGAGGCCATCGCGGCCGCGCGCGGCATTGCCGAGGAGCGCGCGGTACAGGCCGGCGCGGCACGCGATACGCTCAAGACGGTCGACGTCGAGGACATGCCGATCGCCTACCTCCCCGGCAACGCGCTGCGCGTCCGCGTCCGCGTCGCCGGCGCCATCGCCGAGCCGGAGATCGGCGCGGCCGCCTAGTCCGTTACCGTCACGCGAGCGCGGCGATCCTGATCACGCCGGCCTCGGCCCCTTGCGCCTGCGCCGCAGCCATCGATCCGCCGAGATCGATGCCGCGGCAGGCGTTATCGATCACGACGGCCTGAAAGCCGAGCCGGCGCGCATCGACCGCCGAATAGTGCACGCAGAAATCGGTGGCGAGCCCGACCAGAAAAACCCGCTTCAAACCGCGCTCGCGCAAGTACCCGCCGAGGCCGGTCGGCGTGGTCTTGTCGTTCTCGAAGAAGGCGGAATAGGAATCGATCGCGGCACGAAAACCCTTGCGGATGATCAGCTCCACCTTATCGGTTTCAAGATCAGCATGAAAGGCCGCGCCCGGCGTGCCCTGGACGCAATGCTCCGGCCACAGCGTCTGCGGTCCGTAGGCCATCGTGATCGTCTCGAACGGTGCCTTGCCCGGATGGCTCGCGGCGAACGAATTATGGCCTGCGGGATGCCAGTCCTGGGTCAGGACGACGTGATCGAACCGGCCGCTGAGCTGGTTGATGACCGGGACGACGGCGTCGCCATCGACGACCGCCAGCGCGCCGCCGGGACAAAAGTCGTTCTGCACATCGATGATGAGCAGCAAATCCTCATTCGCCTTGATCTGCATCCGCCGTCCTGATCCGCTTGATCACATGGCGTCCAAGATGGCCGCAGCCGGCGGCGATCTCAAGCCGGACCATGACGATTCTGGCGGGACCGCCAGCTCCTCCGTTTCGGAATCCCTGCCCTGCAGGTCCGGCCTGGAAACGCAGCCTGACCTCGTGGATTCTCCCTGAGGGAGAGATTCGCCGATGCCCGCCACCACCACACGCCGTCCCGCCATCCGCAGCCTCGACGGCTGGGCCATCGCCACGCTGCGCGAGACCGGCGCCATCGTGGAATGCGAGCACCATGGCTGGATGCAGGAGCACGGCGATCCGCATGCACGCACCCGGGCGCTGAACATCGGCCGCGACGATCCGCCGCCCGGCAGCTGCGCTTCGGAAGCGATTGCAGCGATCGAGAGGGTGCTCGCCGGGATCGGCGACACCTGCCCGGACTGTACGCGCGAAAGCCGCGACGCAGTACGCCGGGATTCAAATAAGTGATTCCGCTCCCGCCTCATTCTAGCCTACCGTGTGGCCACAACTGGGAGACATGCCCGTGTTGAGCCATCCGATTCAGCTGCTGCGCAAAGCGTGTCCGACCTGCGGCAGGCCCTTGGCCGTGCGAGGAGGACGGGACGAGCGGCGCGACGGCAAGAGCGACCTGATCTGCCCGAGCTGCGACGGCCCCGATCCGCTGCACTCGCCCAGGGCGCTCCGCTGGGCGAGGGGATCGCTGCGGCCGCCGCTGCAGCCGCAGAAGACCTAGCGCGCGAGCTTGCGCTCGACCTTCTTGCGGCTGTTGCCGACCTTCTTGATCGCCTTTTTCACCGCCTGAGCCGAACGTCCGCTCGTCTTGGCTTCGTAGCGGACCTCGTAGTCCTGTCCGCCCGCGACGCGGGCGCGATCCTGCTTGCGTCCGCGCGCTGACTTTGCCGTCGACGTCTTCTTCTTCGCTGCCATGGCGTGTCTCCTTGTCAGCGCGCAACGCACGAGACGGCGAAGCAGTTCCGCAGGTGACGGACGGCATGGCGCTGATCACCCGATATCGAACTTCACGCCCTGCGCCAGCGGCAGGCTGCGGCCATAGTTCACAGTGTTGGTGGCGCGGCGCATATAGGCCTTCCACGCATCGGAGCCGGACTCGCGGCCACCGCCGGTCTCCTTCTCACCGCCGAACGCGCCGCCGATCTCGGCGCCGGAGGGCCCGATATTGACGTTGGCGATGCCACAATCGGAGCCGCGCGCCGACATGAACGTTTCGGCCTCGCGCAGATCGTTGGTGAAGATCGACGACGACAGGCCCTGCGGCACCGCGTTGTGCAGCTCGAGCGCCGCATCGAGATCGCGATAGGGCATCACGTAGAGGATCGGCGCGAAGGTCTCGCGCTCGACCGGGCCGCTCTGCGTGGCAATCTCGACCAGCGCCGGGCGCACATAATAGGCCTTCTCCAAACCTCCGACCGCGACGCGTTCGCCGCCGAACACGCGCCCGCCGTGATCCCGGGCCGCGCTCAGCGCGTCCTGCATGGCGTCATAGGCGCCACGGTCGATCAGCGGACCGATCAAGGTGCCCTGCTGCAGCGGATTGCCGATCGCGACCGAGGCATAGGCCTGCTTCAGGCGCGGCACGAGCCGCTCATGGACGTCAGCATGCACGAACAGGCGGCGCAGGCTGGTGCAGCGCTGGCCCGCCGTGCCCATCGCCGCGAACGCCACCGCGCGCAAGGTGAGGTCGAGATCGGCCGAGGGCGCGACGATCGCCGCATTGTTGCCGC
>JBARNF010000029.1:0-12832 GCA_049802835.1 Bradyrhizobium sp. | reverse complement strand
ACGCCGTCATCGCGGACGGCCACCACGGCCGGGCCATCGACATCGGGCCGCCAGATGCGGCCGACCAGCGTTCCCTGGGTGCCGTCGTCGGGCAGCACGGTTTCGGGCGTCAAGGTGATCATGGCGGCGCTCTCCCCTCGTTCTTCTTGTTCGTCAGCGCACCCCTAGCATCGGCGCGCGCCGGCTCCAAGCCACACGGCGTCATTCCGGGGCGAGGCCGGACGACAGAGCTCCGGACGCGCCTCACGCGTGGGCGGAGGCCTCGAACCCGGAATCCCGATGTGAGGCGCAGCGCAAGACAGGCTCGAGATTCCGGGTTCGAGGCCTGCGGCCTCGCCCCGGAACGACGGCCATGTGGATTCAAGGATTCGGCGAGCTCTCGCCGGCGACCTGCAGCAGCTGGGAGCGCCGCACGCGCTCGCGATGCGCGGTGTAGAGGCCGCTGGAGACGATGAAGGCGGCGCCGACGATGGTCCAGACATCCGGCACCTCGCCGAACACCAGGAATCCGAGAATGCTGACCCACAGCAACTGGGTGTAGGAGAACGGCGCCAGCACCGAGGCGTCGGCATAACGGAACGCCAGCACCACGATCCATTGCCCCATGGTCGAGGCGACGCCGACCAGCACGCCGAACCCGATGTCCTGCCAGCTCGGCGTGGTCCACACGAGCGGCACCATCAGCGACAGCATGCAGACGCCGGCGATCGACGAATAGGTCATGATCGTGATGGCGTGCTCGCGCCCGCTCATCATGCGCGTCATGATCAGCGTGCAGGCCCAGGCGAACGCCGAGACGATCGGAAACAGCGCGGCGACATGGAACGCGCCGGTGCCAGGCCGGAGGATGACCAGAACGCCGCACAGGCCGACCGCGGTCGCGATCCAGCGCCGCAAGCCGACCTTCTCGCTGAGGAAGATGATGGAGAGCGCGGTGACGAACAGCGGCGCGACGAAGCCGGTGGCGGAGGCTTCGGCGATCGGCAGGTAGCGCAGGCCGGAGATGAAGAAGATCGACGAGCCGAGCAGCGCGACACCGCGCATCAACTGGAACTTGAGCCGGGTCGTGCGCAGCGCAAACAGCGGCGAGCCGGGGATCATCGCCGGCACCATGATAGCTGCGAACACCACGAAGCGGATCCAGGTGATCTCGATCGAGGGCAGCGTCTTCGACAGGTATTTCGCCGTCACGTCCGAGGTGCCCAGGAACACGGTCGAGAGCAGGATCAGCGCGATGCCGCGGAACGGCCGGTCGGCGCGCGCAGGCGCGCGCTTGTGCGCCGCTGGCGGCTTCGCGTGCAGGGGCATCGGCGCGTCGTCGAGCCGCGCGGCAGCGGCCGCACTCGGTGGCGGGGTCACGGTCGAACTCGGATAATTCGGGAGCAGAACGAATCGGTGAGCGCCGACAAAACGCCAAATGCGCTGCTCCGACAACCCGCCGAAAGCGGGCAGCCGATATGCGCTGACCACGCGCCCCGGTAGCAATGCTCCGTAATTATCCGTGATGCTGCGCTACAGCATGGGCAGCCCGCGCGGCTTCGGCCCACGCGGAAAGGCGCGGTCGATCGCGGCGATCTCGGCCGCGGTCAGCTCGACGTCGCCGGCCGCGGCGTTCTCTTCGGCATGCTCCGGCCGCGACGCCTTGGGAATCGCAAGCAGCGACGACGCGCGCGTGAGGAAGGCGAGTGCGATCTGACGCGGCGTGGCGCCGTGCCGCTCTGCGATCCGCTGCAGCACCTCGCCGCCCGGGCTGCCGGCTTCCGGAAAGTCGTCATGACCGAACGGCGAATAGGCGACGACCGCGACGCCATGCTGGCCGCACCACGGGATGACCGCATGCTCGATGGCGCGCTCCTGCAGATGGTAGAGCACCTGGTTGCAGGCGATCTTGCCTTCGCCGGCGACCTCCAGCAGGTCGTCGAGATCGTCGACGTCGAAATTGCTGACGCCCCAGGACGCGATCTTGCCCGCGGCCTTGAGCTCCTCGAAGGCAGCGACCGTCTCCGCGAGCGGATAGGAGCCCGGCCAATGCAGCAGATAGCAATCGAGCCGGTCGGTCTTCAGCCGCTTCAGCGAGCGCTCACAGGCTGTAATGGTGCCCTTGCGCGAGGCGTTGCTCGGCAGCACCTTCGAGACCAGGAACACCTCATCGCGACGGCCGCCGATGGCCTCGGCGATGACGAGCTCAGCATCGCCATACATCTCGGCGGTGTCGATGTGGCTCATGCCGAGATCGAGGCCGCGGCGCAAGGCGGCGATGGCGCGGCTGCGATCGCCGCGGTCGAGATACCAGGTGCCCTGCCCGATCACGGAGACGCCGGCGCCGCCGGTTCCGAATGTCTTGTGCTTCATGGGTGGGAGCATAAGGGATGCGGCGGGCGGCGTCGATTGGCCCGGCCGCTCAACTCTCGCGATGCGGGGCCTCTCCTCACGCCCGTCATTCCGGGGCGACGCTCGCGACAAAATCGCGTAGCGATTTTGCGCGGAAGCGTCGAACCCGGAATCCCGAGCTTGTCTTGCGCTGCTTCATTTCCACCATGTCGAGATTCCGGGTTCGAGGCCTGCGGCCTCGCCCCGGAATGACGGCGTGCTTGGCTAGCTCGCCACCTTGACCGACGCGGCATCGTGCGTCGCCGTCTGCGCGATCAGCCGCTTCATCTCGGGGATACACGAGCCGCAATTGGTGCCGGCCTTGAGCGCGGCGCCGATGGCGGCGGGCGTGCGCGCACCGGCAGCGATGGCGTCGCAGATGGTGTCGCGGCCGACGCCGAAGCAGGCGCAGACGATGGGACCGCCGCCGACACCATCGGGCGCGCGGCCCGACAGCAGCATGCGGCGCTGATCATCGTCGAGGTGATCGGCGGCAAACATCGTCTTCACCACGTTCCAGTCGCCCGCATCGTGGCCCGGGCCGACGAACAGGCAGGTCGCGATGCGCTCGCCGGCGAACGACGCGGCGCGATAGACGCCGCCGCCGGAATCCATGTAGTCGGCGACGTCGTCGGTGGCGCGGGCCTTCAGCCACGCCGGCCAGCGCGACAGGTCGCCATTGTCGGCGAACAGATAACCGAAGCCGCCCTGCACCGTCGCCCGCACCCACCACAGGTGAGACGGCAGCGCGAGCTCGGTGCGCGACAGGATGAAACCGCGGAACACGTACTCATAGGGACTGATCGCGGCCGGCGTCGCCTTGGCCTCGGGCTGGCCGGAGAACGGATCGGTGTAGGAGGCCACCAGCGCGCCGACGCGGCCATGCGAGGAATTGGTCGCGTTCCAGTGGATCGGCGCGAACAGCATGCCGCGCTGCTGGCGCTCGCTGACGACGACCTTGAGGATGCACTGGCCGTAATCGGTCGTCACCCGGGCGAAGCCGTCATGCATCAGGCCGTAGCGCAAGGCATCGTCCGGATGCACCTCGACGAACGGCTCCGGCAGATGGGCTGACAGCCGCGGGCTGAGGCCGGTGCGCGTCATCGTGTGCCACTGGTCGCGGATGCGGCCCGTATTGAGCCGCAGCGGGCGCGCGGCCGTGGTCTCGCTGCGCAGCGCCGGCACCTCGGGGGCGACAAAGCGCGCCTTGCGGTCGTTGGTGAAGAAGGCGCCCTCGGCGAAGAAGCGCGGCTCTGGCGGCTGGCCCACACGCGCAGGCCACTGCACCGGCGCCATCGCGTCGTATTCATCGTCTGACAGCGAGGCCAGCGCGCCGATGTCGAAATCGCGCGTGCCGTGGTTCTCGAATGCCGACAGCGCGGCGTGCTCGCGGAATACATCGGCCGCGGAATTGTAGGTGAACGCCGCGGCGAAACCGAGCCGCTTGGCGACCTCGCTCACGATCCACCAGTCCGGCCTGGCTTCGCCGGCCGGCGCGAGGAAGGCGCGCTGGCGCGAGATGCGCCGTTCGGAATTGGTCACGGTGCCCGACTTCTCGCCCCAGGCCTGCGCTGGCAGCAGCACGTGCACGCCGGCATCGACGGTGTCGTTGGCGCGGACGTTCTCGGAGACGACGAGCAGCTCGAGCTTCTTCAGGGCGGCGCGGACGAGATCGGCGTCCGGCAGCGACACCGCCGGATTGGTGCCGATCACCCACAGCGCCTTGATCTCGCCGCGCGCGATGGCCTCGAACATCGCGACCGCCTTCAGCCCCTCATGGGTGGCGATGTCGGGCGCCTTCCAGAAGCGGCGGACGCGATCGACGTCAGGCGGCGTGAAGCCCATATGGGCGGCGAGCTGGTTGGCGAGCCCGCCGACCTCGCGGCCGCCCATCGCATTCGGCTGGCCGGTCAGCGAGAACGGCCCCATCCCAGGCTTGCCGATGCGCGCTGACGCGAGATGGCAGTTGATGATCGCGTTGACCTTGTCGGTGCCCTGCGCCGACTGGTTGACGCCCTGCGAATACAAGGTGACGACCTTGGGCGTGTCGCGGAACAGCTTGAAGAAGGCCGCGACGTCGGCCTCGGTCAGGCCGGTGGCGAGCGCGGTCGCCGCCGCGCTGCCGGCGAGGCTGCGCGCGCGCGCCAAGGTCTCGTCGAAGCCGCTGGTGTAGCTCGCGATATAGTCGCGATCGAGCGCACCATGATCGGCGAGATGCACCAGCAGGCCGGAGAACAGCGCCGCATCGGTACCGGGCCTCACGCCAAGGAACAGCTCCGCTTCATCGGCCGTGTCGGTGCGGCGCGGATCGATGACGACGAACTTCGCGCCACGGTCCTGCTTGTTGGCCAGCATGCGCTGGTACAGCACCGGGTGGCACCAGGCGGCGTTGCTGCCGACGAACACGAGCAGATCGGCCTGATCGAGATCCTCATAGGTGCCGGGCACGGTGTCGGCGCCGAAGGCGCGGCGGTGACCGGCGACCGAGGAGGCCATGCACAGCCGCGAATTGGTGTCGACATTGGCCGAGCCGAGAAAGCCCTTCATCAGCTTGTTGGCGACGTAATAGTCCTCGGTCAGCATCTGGCCCGAGAGATAGAACGCCACCGCATCCTCGCCGTCGCGGGCGACGATGTGCTTCAGGCGGGTCGCGACATGGTCGAGCGCATCGCTCCAAGCCACCCGCTGCATGCCGCCCTTGCAGCGGATCATCGGATGCAGCAGCCGGCTCTCGAGCCCGAGCGTCTCGCCGAGCGCCGAGCCCTTCGAGCAAAGCCGGCCGAGATTGGCCGGATGCGAAGGATCACCGGAGATCGCAGCGCCGCCGCCGCCATCCGGCGCGGCCAGCACGCCGCAACCGACGCCACAGTAAGGACAGGCCGTGCGCACCGTGCGCAGCTTGGGATCGACTGTCGTCATCGTCGTGCGCGGCCCCTCTCACGCTGCCTGTGGCCGCGCCCCCGCGCGGCCAAACATCATCGCGGTCCGGATCGATGCGATCGGCTCGCAGTTACGGATCAGGTCGCGATACCACAGCGCGTCCTGAGTCTCGCCGATCAGCACGGCGCCAGTGAGGCGGCCATCGGCGATGACGAGCTTCTTGTAGGTGCCGCGCCTTGCGTCGTTCAGCACGATCGCCTCGCTGCCCTCGGCGCCCATGAAGTCGCCGGCCGAGAACACCGACACGCCCGACACCTTCAGATTGGTCGACACCACGCTGCCCTGATAGGCCGCCTTGCGGCCGGCCAGATGCCGCGCCAGCACCCGCCCCTGCTCATAGGCGGGCTCAACGAGGCCATAGCAGGTGCCGCGATGCTCGGCGCACTCGCCAAGCGCGAAGATGCCGGGCGCCGAGGTCTGCATGGCGTCGTCGACGACGATGCCGCGGTTGACGGCGAGCCCCGCCTCTTTCGCGAGTGCAACATTCGGGCGGATGCCGGCGGCGAAGATCACCGCTTCGGCCGCGATCCGGCGCCCATCGACCAGCTCGACGCCTTCCACGCAGGCCTCACCGTGAATGGCTGCGGTATTGGCATTGAGCAGGACCTCGATCCCCTTGCGCGCGACCAGCGCCTTCAGCAATGCGGCCGCGGGCGCATCGAGTTGCCGCTCCATCAGCCGATCCATCAGGTGCACCAGCGTCACCTTGGCGCCGGCCCGCGCCAGACCATAGGCCGCTTCCAGCCCGAGCAGGCCGCCGCCCACGACCACGACGCGCCGCTTCTTCGCAGCCAGCCCCAGGAGCACGTCGGCGTCGCGGCTGTCACGGAACGTATGCACGCCGGCCAGATCCGCGCCGGGCACATTGAGCCGCAGCGGCAGCGATCCCGTCGCCAGCACGAGGCGGCCGAACTCCACGCTCTCGCCGTTCTCGATCTTCAGCTCGCGCCGGCCGACGTCGATTTCGGTGACACGTGCGCCATATTTCAAGGTCACGCCGCGCTGCCGCCACCACGCGGCCGGCTTCAACTCGATCTCGTGCGAGGCCACCTCACCGGCCAGTACCGACGACAGCAGCACGCGGTTATAGGCAAGCCGCGGCTCCTCGCCGAGGACGGCGATCGCGTAGCGGCCGAGCGCCGTCTGCGACAGCTCCTCGACCAGCCGCGCCGCGGCCATGCCATTACCGACGATGACGAGGGGTTCACTCAACGGGCCTACTCCGCCGCCTGCGCCTTGCCATAGGCTTCCGCGATCATGTAGCCGGACAGCGTGCCGTAGGCGGCGGTCCAGGCCGCCGCGACGTCATCCGTCCAGGCATCGCCAAGCCCCTTCTCCAGCGTCCACAGCAGCGCGGAGCCCACGACCGGATAATGCTCGGGCTTGGCGCCATAGCCGACATGGCGCTTGGCGAGCGCGCTCGCCGCGGGCAGCACCGTCTCCAGGTTCGACAGCCCGCCGACGACCACCGCAAGCGTACCCATCAGCTTCTTACGCTGCTCGGTGAGATCGTCAGGAAACATCGCGCGCACCTGCGGCGCGACCTCGAACAGACGATCATAGAAGATGACCGCGGCCTGCTCCGAGATCGGCGCCACCTTGGCGAAGCTGTCCTGAACCAATTCGATCTGAGACGGCGTCATGGGAAAATCCTTCGATGATGGATCAAGGCTCGTTGGTCGTCCGGGTATGCAAGATGGTTCGAGCCGCCGCTCGGCGATCATGCAGCCTGCGTGTCGGAACCGGACGCGACGGCTGGGCGTGACTGCGGCGTCGCGCCATGCTCATAAGCCTCCAGGAAATTGAGCAACTCGCCCCGGTAGCGGTAGTAGTCTGGATGTTCGAGCAAGGCCTTGCGTGTGCGCGGGCGCGGAATGTCGATCTCGATGATGTGGCCGATCCGCGCGTTGGGCCCGTTGGTCATCATCACGACGCGGTCGGCCAGCAGGATCGCTTCGTCGACGTCGTGGGTCACGCAGAGCGCTGTCACCCGGGTGCGCTGCCAGACCTCCATCAGCACTTCCTGCAGATCCCAGCGGGTCAGGCTGTCCAGCATTCCGAACGGCTCGTCGAGCAGTAGCAGCTTGGGCGACAGGGCAAACGCGCGCGCGATCCCCACGCGCTGGCGCATGCCGTTGGACATAGACACAGCCGCCTTGTCGAGCGCGTCGCCGAGACCAACACGTTCGAGATAGTAGTCGACGATCTCGTTGCGCTCCTTCGGCGTCGCATGCGGGTACACGCGGTCAACGCCGAGCGCGACGTTTTCGCGCGCGGTCAGCCACGGGAAGAGCGACGGCGACTGAAACACAACGGCGCGATCCGGTCCCGCCGAGGCGATCTCGCGGCCATCCAGGATGATGCCGCCCAGCGTCACGTCATTGAGTCCGGCGGTCATCGAGAGCACGGTCGACTTGCCGCATCCAGAATGGCCGATGAGTGAGATGAACTCTCCCTTGCGTACCTTCAGGTCGAAATTGTCGACCACCGTGAGCGGGCCGGTCGGAGTCGGATAGACTTTCGACAGCTTGGAGTATTGCAGATAGCGGTCGGCCTGATAGCCCGGAGAGCTGGCCGCTCGCTGATACGCCGCCGGCGGCTTCTCCATCTGGGTGATGGACACCACCTGGGGCAGCACGCGGCTCGCCGGCTTGTCCTGCGAACGCCCGGCTATGGCATCCATCAGATAGCGGGTCACCGCATGCCTCAAATGCTTGAACCGCGCATCCTCATTGATCGAGGCACGTTGCCGCGGACGGGGAATATCGACCTTGAACTCCTGGCCGAGCGTCGCCTTCGGCCCCGGCATGAGCGGAATGATGCGATCGGCGAGCAGGATCGCCTCATCGACGTCGTTGGTGATCAGCACCACCGTGCGCTTGTCGCGCGACCAGATCTCCACGATCTCGTCCTGCAGGCGCGCGCGCGTCAGCGCGTCGAGGGCCGACAGCGGTTCGTCCAGCAACAGGATCTCCGGACTGGTGGCAAGCGCGCGCGCGACCGCCACCCGCTGACGCATGCCTCCCGACAATTCGGAAGGCAGACGCTGCGCAGCGTGCGACAGGCCGACCATCGCGATGTAGCGATCGACCCGCGCGGCCCGCTCCGCCCTGCTCTCGCGGGCGAAGACCTGATCGACCGCGAGCGCGACATTGCCGCGCACCGTGAGCCAGGGCATCAGCGAGTAAGATTGGAAGACCACCCCGCGGTCCGGACCCGGCCCTGCGATGGGCTTGCCCTTGAGCGTGATCTCGCCCGCATCCGGCTGAACGAGCCCTGCAATGGTCGAAATCAGCGTGGACTTGCCGCTTCCCGAAAAGCCGACAATGGCGACGAATTCGCCTTCCTCGACCTCGAGGTTGAGACTGGACAGCACGTCCACCCTGTCGCCGCCGCTTCCGAAACTCTTACTGACGCCCTTCAACGACAGGAAAGACATGGCGGCAACCTCAGCGCTGGCTCGAGAAGGTGAAGGCGGACTGCAGCGCGTACATGACGCGGTCGAGCAGGAAGCCGATGATGCCGATTGTGAGCACGGCCACGATGATGCGTGCCAGCGACTGCGACGATCCGTTCTGGAACTCGTCCCATACGAACTTTCCGAGACCCGGATTCTGCGCCAGCATCTCCGCTGCGATCAGCACCATCCAACCGACGCCGAGCGACAACCGCAGTCCGGTGAAGATAAGGGGCAGCGAACTCGGCAGCACCAGCTTCGTGATCGTCCGGTAGGTCGGCAGTTGCAGGACACGCCCGACGTTCAGAAGGTCCTTGTCGATCGACGCCACGCCGAGCGCGGTGTTGATCAGCGTCGGCCATAGCGAGCAGAGCGTCACTGTGATGGCCGAGATCAGGAGCGACTTCGGCAGATATTCTATCGGGCTGGTATAAAGCGCCGATACGACCATCGTCACGATCGGCAGCCAGGCCAGCGGCGACACCGGCTTGAAGATCTGGATCAACGGATTGAGCGCGCCGTTCACGGTCTTCGACAGGCCGCAAAAAATGCCGAGCGGAACCGCGATCAGGGTCGCGACGATGAAGCCCACCGCGACGGTTATGAGACTGGTGACGATCTGATCGAAATAGGTCGGGTTGCCGGCATAGCTGCGGTGCTTGGCCTCCTCGCCCCGTCCCTCCGCGATCAGCTTCGCATTACGCTCGTCCTGTCGTTGGTAGAATGCGGTGCGCTTGGCGCGTTCGGCCAGGTGATCCGAGTAGAGGTTCCTGGTCTGCGTCCACACTTCGGCCGGCCCCGGAATGGCGCCGAGCGACGTCTTGACGTGGGGCGCGACCCAGCCCCATGCGGCAAGGAAAAGGACGATGCCCAGCAGCGGCGTCAGCAGTGTCTGCCGAAGCTCCTTGAGCTGCGGCTTGACGCTGTCGCCGGCCGCGATGCGCGCCAGCGGCGCGATCCAGCCGAGTCCGAGAATGTTGAGATAGGTCGTGGCGGCGTTGATGCGCGCGAAGAGGCGCTCCTTGCGCGCCCGCCGCTTCGCTGCTGCGTCGACGTCGACGTAGTCGCTGACAAGTGCCATGAGTTCGTGTTCCCAGATGTGAGAATGGACAGGCCGTCGCGGGGGCCGCCTTGCAGCCCTTCCGCGCAACCGTTCAGCCGCCGACGATCTTGTTGCCGTCGATCTTCTGCTTGCCCTTCAGCCCGATCTTCAGGCTCTCGATGTAGGCATTCGGCGTCCGTCCGTCGTAAGTCACGCCGTCGATGAATTGGGAGGTCGGCGCTCGGAAGCCGTCGGTGTCCCAGGGGAAGTCTTCCTTCTTCGCCTTGCCGTCCGCGATCAGTTGCTTGGCGGCGGCAAGATAGATGTCGGGCCGATACACATCCTTGGCCGTCGCGAGGTACCAGCCATCGTCCTTGGCCTCTGCGATCTGACCCCAGCGCCGCATCTGCGTGAGATACCAGACCGCGTCCGAATAATAGGGATAGGTCGCGAAGTAGCGGAAGAAGACGTTGAAATCCGGGATCGGCCGCTTGTCGCCCTTCTCGTACTCGAAGGTTCCGGTCATCGAGTTCGCGATCACAGCCTTGTCGGCACCGACATATTCGGGCTTCGAGAGCATTTCGACGGCTTTGGCGCGGTTGGCGTTGTTGTTCTCGTCGAGCCATATCGCGGCCCGGATCAACGCCTTTGTCAGCGCGAGGGTCGTGTTGGGATTCTTCTCCGCGAACGCTGCCGTGATGCCGAAAACCTTCTCCGGATTGTCTTTCCAGATCTCGTAGTCAGTGATCACCGGCACGCCGATGCCCTTGAAGACGGCTGCCTGATTCCACGGCTCGCCGACACAATAGCCGTTGATGGTGCCCGCCTCCAGCGTCGCCGGCATCTGCGGCGGGGGCGTGACCGACAGCAAGGCCTCTGCCGCAACCGTGCCGCTCGCATCGTCGGCGGAGTAGTAGCCGGGATCGATGCCACCGGAAGCGAGCCAGTACCTCAGTTCGTAATTGTGAGTGGAGACCGGGAACACCATGCCCATCTTGAAGGACTTTCCGGACGCCTTGAGCTTTTCGATCGCGGGTCGCAGCGTCTCCGCCTTGATCGGATGAATCGGCTTGCCGTCCGCGTCCTTCGCCACGTGCGGCTTCATCATTTCCCAGATCTCGTTGGAGACCGTGATGGCGTTGCCGTTCAGATCCATCGAGAACGGCGTGACGATGTGCGCCTTGGTGCCGAACCCGATCGTGGCGGCGAGCGGCTGTCCTGCGAGCATGTGGGCGCCATCGAGCTCACCGGTGATGACCCGATCGAGCAGCACCTTCCAGTTCGCCTGCGCCTCGAGCGTGACGATCAGCCCCTCATCCTCGAAATAGCCGTTCTCCTTGGCGACCGCGAGCGGCGCCATGTCGGTGAGCTTGATGAATCCGAATTTCAACTCGTCCTTTTCGAGCTTGGCCGCGCGTGCCCGGCGCGATGTCAGAGCCAGCGCCGCGGCGGCAGTCCCGGTCGCCAGAAACGCGCGGCGGTCCAAAGCCGCGGCGGACGTCAGAGCGCTCGTGTTTTCGCGGATACGACGTTGAATGAGGTCGGATGACTTCGGCATTGAACGGATGATCCTTTGGCGTCCCCGTGACCTGCCGCGGGCCTGCGCCCACAGGCCGACGACCCGGGCTAACCCGGTGAAGGTGTCACGATGCTGCTGATGATGGGTCGGGCGACGGCGTCAATGGCGTCGATCGCTTCGATACAATCTTCGTGCCAATCGCGGCTCACGCGCGATGGAAGCGTTTTCAGCGACTTACCAGCAGGGAGCCGTTGCCGGTGCTGCCCGTGGGCGCACGCATATTTTGCGATTCGCTCAATCGTTGTGCGTTGCACACCAAATGAGCACCCCACGGACTGCCCTGCGCAGCGAAGCCGGGCCGAGCGCGGGCCGTCAGCTTCAGGCGAACCTCAGCACCGGCCTAAAGCATTGGCGAGATTGGCGATCAGCCATTGTGGCCGAAATTGGCACATGCATTGCTTTCAAGTTGGCCAGTCAACGATGACTGCGGTTCGCCGGATTATTGAGGCTGATGCAAGCCTGAAATCCGGGGCGGATCTCAACGAACTGTTCCGATCTTCGGCAGTCGTCGTGATGCCTTCCCGTATTCAGCCTGCGCCGACATTCAATCCGCCGCCCGCGCACGCGGCGCCCGTGGAGGGCTCAGACCCTCGTCCACAAGCGGCGCACAATCGGCACTGATGAGACCAACCAGAAGGAAGTTTGAATGTCGTACCTCGCGCCTTCGGAATTTGTGACCAAGATGGTGGACGCAGGCGAGTCCAAGATCTTCATGTCGACGCGCGACACTGTCATCCGCGCCTACATGGCGGGCGCGATCCTCGCGCTCGCGGCCTGGTTTGCCGTCACCATCAATGTGAACACCGGCCAGCCGATCATCGGAGCCCTGTTGTTTCCGGTCGGCTTCTGCATGCTTTACCTGCTGGGCTTCGACCTGCTGACGGGCGTGTTCGTGCTCTCGCCGCTGGCCTTGATCGACAAGCGTCCGGGCGTGACGCTTGGAGGCGTGCTGCGCAACTGGGCACTGGTCTTCGTCGGCAATTTCGCCGGGGCGCTGACGGTTGCCTTCATGATGGCGTTCGTGACCACGTTCGGCTTCACGCAGGAGCCGGACAAGGTCGGCGCTGTCATCGGCAATATCGGTGAAGGCAGGACGCTCGGCTACGCGGCGCATGGCGCGGCCGGCATGGCCACGCTGTTCATGCGCGGCATGCTGTGCAACTGGATGGTCTCCACCGGAGTGGTCGGTGCGATGATCTCGACGACAGTGCCGGGCAAGGTGCTGGCGATGTGGATGCCGATCCTGGTCTTCTTCTACATGGTGTTCGAGCATTCGGTCGTGAACATGTTCCTGTTTCCGTCGGGGCTGATGCTCCACGCGAAATTTTCAATCATGGACTACTTCATCTGGAACGAGATTCCGACCGTGCTCGGCAATCTGGTGGGAGGGCTTTCCTTCACAGGGCTGACCCTGTACGCCACGCATGTCCGGACCGCACCCAAG
>JBARNF010000028.1:0-2060 GCA_049802835.1 Bradyrhizobium sp. | reverse complement strand
GGCGCGAAGGCATATTCAGCCCCCATGCCCAACAGAGCGCCCAAGCGCGTGTCGCTGCCGCTGCTGGCGAAGCCGAGTCCGCCGCCGCCGCCGAACGTGCCGAGACGCGCCGAGTAATCGGTGTCGGCCCAGTTGGCGCCGCCCTTCACGTACATCAGAAGCTGGTTGTTCATCGCCGCGAAGCCGATCCGTCCGGCGATGTCGGCCATCCAGTTGATCTTGGCGCTGCACGCCAAGGTGATCAGGCAAGGGGCGGTTCCTTTGATGTCGGCGCCGCTGAAGTTGGCTTCGATGCCGAGGACCACCGGACCTGCCTGCCAGTTGTAGCCCGCCTGGACGCCACCGAGAAAGCCGTTGAGGCCGCGCGACGACAACGGGAGGGATCCCCCGCCCAGGCCTGTGATGTCGGTGATCTCCGATTCGACCGTTCCCCACCCGGCCCCGACATGCGCGCCGATATAGAGTCCCGTCCAGCTCCAGACCGGAACCGGCGCAGCCATCGGCCTCGCCTTGAGTTGCATGTCGGCTGCGCTCGCCGCCCCACCGAGCGTAAGCGCCGCAACAGCAGCTAAGAGTAGAGACTTCATAGTAACTCCTTTTTTTAAGTAGTTCACGATGGGTATACAAAACAGTCGCGTCGATGGTGATATAAATGCAACATTATCCATGCTATTCATTGTCTCATTGAGGCAACATGTAAGATAATACTACTCTCGTGTTTGTGACGACCGTCATGCGAGTATAATAATACTTATACCTGTCCAGGTCGTACATTTTCCGGGGCCAGGGCGACGCCGGCAAGTGCAACCCGATTCGGCAACGGGAAGCGGGCGAGTCAGACGGTCAAACGGACCCGAAGACCGGAACCATCAGACCGGCGCGGTCACGCTTGTTGCGTCCGCCCTTGCGCGCCGCCTGTAATCCCGGCCATCCCTTGTGCGCGCGGCGATCTTAGGGTTGTTCGTGATGCCTTATCGAGTATCGGAAACATCTGGTGCCAGGGTGATGACCGCAGCGAGCAGTGCGCCCAGCGAAACCGTCGGGTCCGGACGTCCACGGGCGTCGGTCGTCATGACCGTCTACAACGACCTGCGCTTCCTCGATGCTGCGGTCGACAGCATTCTGCAGCAGGAGTTTCGCGATCTCGAGCTTGTCATCGTCGACGACGGAACCGGCCAAGACGCGATCTTCGAAGCCCTGGAGCGTCGCGACCCGCGCATCCGGCTCGTGATCAACCCGGCCAATCTCGGCACCGCCGCCGCCGCGAACCGCGGCATCGAGGCCGCACGCGCCGACATCATCGTTCGCCTGGATGCGGATGATGTGGCCGAGCCCACCCGCATCGGACGCCTGGTCGCGGCGCTTGCGGACGATCCGCAGCTCGGACTGGTCGGAAGCTGGTGCACGGTGACCGACGAGGCCGGCCAGCCGCACGGGGTGGCGCATATGCCGCAAACCGACCTCGAAATCCGCTGGACGATCCTGTTCCACAATCCGTTCTATCATTCGACGGTCGCCTTTCGCCGGAGCTGCTTCGAGGCCGCCGGATGCTACAAGATCGACGAATGGGTCTCGCAGGACCACTATCTATGGTTTCACATGTTGCCGCTCTGCCGCGCGCGGAACATCGCAGAGCCCCTCGTGCGCTATCGGATGAATCCGCGCGGACTGACCGCGATGAACGCTAACAATGCGCGCAACCGGACCCACCCGATCCGCGAGACATTGTGGGCGCGCCTCGGCCTCGCCTACGATCTCTATGACGACGCCTTCGCGTCCGACCTGAGCCAATTCGTGCGCGGGGCGGACATCGCCGTCAGCGAGCGACGGGCGCCCGCCTACCACGTGATCCTGACCGCGCTGCGCGCGTTTCTTGCCGCTCCGCAGCCCTTCGCGCGCGCCGAGGACGCCGCAATCGCGCGCCAGATGGCGCGCACCATCGTCGCCCGCGTGCTGGCCGCCCCGCCAGCCGACTTGCGGGAGATGCTCATGATCTGCCGTTTGTGCTGGCCGATCGACCGGCGCGCCGCGATCGACGCAATGATGAGGCGCCTGGCGGA
>JBARNF010000027.1:0-2556 GCA_049802835.1 Bradyrhizobium sp. | reverse complement strand
GCGAAGCGCTGGTACGTGCGGGCGCAGGAGAACGTCCTGTTCATGAACCATGCGATCGTGAACCCGCCGGTCGACCGCGCCAAGGCGGCCGACCAGGTCAAGGACGTGTTCATCACCATCCAGAAGGAGACCGACGCCGGCATCTATGTGTCGGGCGCCAAGGTGGTCGCCACATCCTCGGCGCTGACGCACTACAACTTCCTCGGCCAGAACGCGGCGATGCCGATCGCCGATTCCGATCTCGCCGTGATGTTCATCGCGCCGATGAACGCGCCCGGGGTGAAGCTGTTCTGCCGCACCTCCTACGAGATGACCGCGAGCGTGATGGGCACGCCGTTCGATTACCCGCTGTCCTCGCGCTTCGACGAGAACGACGCGATCTTCGTGTTCGACAACGTGCTGATCCCGTGGGAGGACGTGCTGCTGCACCGCGACATCGAGAAAATCAAGGTGTTCTATCCGCGCTCGGGCTTCATCAATGGATTCACCTTTCAGGGCTGCACGCGGCTCGCGGTCAAGCTCGATTTCATGGTCGGCATCATCGCCAAGGCGCTACGCGCGACCGGCGCCGACGAGTTCCGCGGCAATCAGGCGATGCTCGGCGAGGTGATCGCCTGGCGCAATCTGTTCTGGGCGATCTCCGACGCCATGGCGATGAATCCGGTGCCCTGGGTCGGCGACACGGTGCTGCCCAATGTGCAGGCGGGATCGAGCTACCGGGTGTTCGCCGGCGAGGCCTATGGCCGCATCAAGGAGATCGTCGAGAAGATCGTCGCCTCGGCGCTGATCTATCTCCCGTCCTCGGCCCGGGACTTCAAGAACCCGGACATCGACCGCTATCTCGCCCGCTATGTGCGCGGCTCGAACGGCATCGAGTATCGCGAGCGCATCAAGATCATGAAGCTCCTGTGGGACGCGATCGGCACCGAGTTCGGCGGCCGCAACGAGCTCTACGAGATGAATTATGCGGGCAATCACGAGGACATCCGCATCCAGTGCATGTGGGGAGCGCGCGGCTCCGGCGCGCTCGACCAGATGATCGGCCTCGCCGAGGCTTGCATGGCCGACTACGACGAGAACGGCTGGACGGACCCGGCCTGGCTCGACCCGGACGACGTCGCCTATCAGGGTTTTGCGCGGCCCGCCCGCGTCGCCGAGTGATCAGGCTCTCGGGCGCGTCGCTCGCAGGTGCCAGAGGGCGGCGCTGAGAAGAAGAAGCGTCGTGACGGCGGAGACGAGACAGTAGATGCAGAAAGCATGGATGAAGCTGAGCTGCAGAACCATGAAATAGATCGAAAAGGCCACGCCCAGCGCGGTGTAGATCAGCGCGCCGACTCGCAAGGCGCGGGAGTACGGATCGAAAGCGAGCAGCGCCGCAAGGGCGAGCATGTACAGATAGTAGACGACGCCGAAATACCCCACGGGCAGGTCGAGGATGTGCGCATAGGGGCTGCTGGCGACGATGTTGCATCCGTCGATGGGAGGCGGACACCACAGCGCCTGGCCGTTGTAGAGCGCGTAGGAGTCGTAGAATGCGACGGCTATTCCGATGAGCGCCAAAGCGAGCATGGCGTAGGGCGCGAGCGAGACGCGGTCTATCCGGTTCGCCGTGCCGGTCTGGTCCGGGGCCGGCGGCCGGGCCACGGATGCGCCGACGGGGAAATCTCGCGTGAGGGTGCTCATGGTCGCTGATCTCCTGATCCGATGTCTTTAGACGAGGCCGGACCGGAAAAGGTTACAGGGCCCGGTCAGCGCTCGCATTTGAGGCCGCAGGCCGGCCGCGGTTCGGGCGCGCCACGGGTGGCCTGCTTCGGCTCGCACACCAGCTCGTTGTCCTCGTTGCGGTCGAAGTCGCAGCGCGCTTGCAAGGCGAGTTTCAACTGCGTCCGGGCCCGGTGCAGCCGCACCTTGGCATTGCCGCGGCTGATCCCGAGGGTGCGGGCGATTTCATCGTCGGTAAAGCCGCCGAGCTCGCCGAGCACGAGGACGGTCCGAAAGTCGTCGGGAAGCCGTCCGATCACGCCGCGGATGCAGTCGCACATGTCCTTGCGGGCCAGCTCCTGCTCCGGCGATGGTCGGGCGGCGAGAACGGGCGAATGCGCGTCCGCCTCCTCGCCGGTCGCATCCGCAAGCGGCACCGTGACCATGGCCTCGTGCGCCGAGCGGCCGCGGAGCCAATCGGCCGCGACATTCGCGGCGATCCGGTAAAGCCATGTGGACGTTTGCGCGTCGCCCCGGAAACCCGGCAGCGCCTTTGCCGCTTTCGCGAATACGAGCTGGGCCAGGTCCTCGGCGTCTTGCGGCCCCACGATGCGTACGAGGAGGGCACGGACGCGCTGGTGGTTCGCGTCATACAGGGTCCGAAACGGATCTGCTTCGCTGCGCATGGCGGTGCCCTGCGGTCATATGAGCAGCAGGCGGGCGGGGGAGCATTGCGAATCGTCAAGGCCGCCCGCATTGCGACCACCGCGGCGAGCGCCGGAACGGTGAGCAGCAGCCCGAACTCGTCGTTCGAGAGGCCGAGCCGCTGCTTCAAGGAGGGGATCTGCAGGAAAT
>JBARNF010000026.1:0-10865 GCA_049802835.1 Bradyrhizobium sp. | reverse complement strand
ATCTCCTTGCCCTGGTCATAGGCCAGGCTGGTGCGCATGGCCGCCGGCACTTTGCCAAGCTCGCGCCTGAAGCCGATCAGCGCGGCACGTGACGAGCAGTCCTTCATCTTGACCAGGATCGTGAAGCGGCTTTTGCGCTCGATCAATGTGCCGATCGCTGAAGCATTGCCGGCACCTTTGATCAGATCGCCTTCCCAGTCTCCTGGAAATTCTCGACCCAGCACGTCGGCTGGCCTCTCATGGATGGAGATCATCCCGATCATGCCGCCACGCTTGTCCGTGCGGCGGCGCAGAGGCAATCGCTGACTGTGATGTTGACGCAGAAAACTCACAAGCTCTTTGCGAATTTGACCGCGAGGCAACACGTAGATCGCCCGATAGATCGTCTCGTGAGAAACCGTCGGCAAACGAGGACCCTGCTGCTGTTCGTCGTCACGCTGCCGGCGGAGCTTGCCGGAAATCTGCTGAGGTGACCAGCCGCGCCGGATATGCGCAAACACCCAGGCCCGCAACGCCGAGCCTTCCCGCAGCTTCACCATGCCATGGCGACGACGCCACCGACGCGCATATCCTGCAATACATGCGTCGTACTCTTCGTCATCCTCGCTATTGCGTGAGATCTCCCGCGATAGCGTCGAAGCTGCTCGACCAAGACTCCGGGCGATCGAACGCAAGCTCTCGCCGTTCAGCATCCGGCTATAAGATCGTTGCGCTCCGTCGCGCTCAATTGGCTGTAGTGGCGTCCCATGCTCACCCTCGATATATGTACGGGGGTGTTGCACTTCAAATTGGAATCCGCCTTGCTTGCGCAAGATGGGTCATTGAAAATGGCAGCCGGCAACATCAAGGGGCCCAGGACGAAGGAGATCGGCCCGCAGACGCGCTGCGGCGTCAAGCAACGTCGATGGGGCGACCCAGGTTCCGCGCTTGACGCTGTTTTTCCGAGCCCCCGATCTGATGCTTGAAACCGGCCGAGCGCGCATCCGCCGTCTTCGACTGCCGTCAGGCCGCCTGCTCTGCAAACGCCTTCTTGACGGCGACGCGTTCAGACATCCGCCTGAAGTGATCGGCCACGCCCGGGAAGGCGTTGATATCGACGCCGTCGCCTTCGAGCCATTGCGCGATGGTGAAAAGATAGGGATCGCAGATCGTGTACTGCTCTCCCATCACCCACGGACCGCGCAGCATCTTCTGCTCGATCAGGCTGAAGCTGGCGCGCATCGTCTCCGGGATCTTGCGCTTCATGTCGGCGAAGGAGGATTCCTCGCTCGCCCAGCGGTGGCCGCGCATCTTGTGCGCGTGTGCGATGTGCACCGTCGAGCACAGGTAGCTGTTGAAGGACTGTACCTCGGCAAAGGCGAACGCATCATCCAGCGGCGCAAGTCCGGCCTGCGGAAACGTCTGTGCGACATAGGCGAGCATCGCCGGCGTCTCGGTCAGGATGCCTCGCTCGGTCACGAGCGCCGGCACCCGCCCCTTGGGATTGATCGCGAGATAGCCGGGGCTGCTCTGCTGGCTGGTCTTGAAGTCGATCTTCTCGACCGAGTAGTCGGCGCCGGCTTCGGCCAGCACGATATGCGAGGCGAGCGCGCAGGTTCCCGCCGTGTAATAAAGCTTGAGCATGATGATCCCGAATGGAAGGAGCCAAAGCCTAGCGGGGACGACGCCGGCCGTCCACCCCCGCCCCCGCATAGGGCGGTTCGCAAACCACTTGCTCCGGTTTGAAACACTAGATCGGCGCCACGTCCATCGTGTGCACGGCGGTCGGGAAATAGCGGAAGCCGTCGCCGAGCTTGCCGATGTGCCCGATGCCCGGCCACGGGAAGTGATAACCGAGAATCCGCGTCCGGTTTGCGGCGAGCATGTCGAGCACGCGGACGCGCGTCTTGGCGGCCTGCTTCGGATCGGTGTCATAGGCGAATTCGATCAGCGGCTTCTCGATCAGCAGCACCGGGTGATGCGAGATGTCGCCGATGTAGGCGAGCTGATCGTTGCCGGACTGGATCAGGAAGATCGTATGCCCCACCGTGTGTCCCGGCGCGAACAGCGCTTGAATGCCGGGCAGGAACTCCTGGCCGTCCTTGAGGAAGGTGATGCGGTCCCTGACCGGCAGCAGATTGCGCACCGCCTGCTCGTAGAAGGCCTTGTAAGCGGGGCCGACCTTCGCCTCATCGGTCCAGTAGGTGAAGTCGGCCTCGGAGATGAACAGCTCCGCATTGGGAAAGCTCGGCTTGCCGTCGGGGCCGATGACGCCGCCGCAATGATCGATATGCGCATGCGTCATGACCAGCGCGTCGACGTCCTTGGCGTCGATACCGGCCTGCTTCAAGGTCACCAGCATCTTGCCGGTGGTGTCGCCGAACAACTTCGAGACGCCCATGCCGTTGTCGAAGATGATGATCTTGTCACCAGTGTTGAGCACCAGGATGTTCTGCTCGAGGGTCGCAGCGCCGAGCGGCAGGAAGTTGCTGGTGAGCATCCCGTCGAGATCACCAGCGGAAATGCCGAGGAACGCGGCATGAGGATCGCCGAGCGGCAGCACGCCGTCCGAGATGATGGTGGCTTCCGCGGAGCCGAGCTTGAAGCGAAAGAAGGTCGGCGCCTGGGCGTTCAGGAACGGGCCCTTGGCGAGCGCAGTCCCGTTGGCGATCCCGGCGAGCCCGGCCGCAGCGCCAAGGCTCAGCATCGAACGACGCGACAATCCTGCAGCATTGGTCATGCGTCTCTCTCCCGAATTGATCTTCTTTGTTCGAGCTCGTTGTGTGTCCAAGCCCTGCCCTTCAGCGATACGCCCCCACCGTCTTGACGAAGAGGCGCGATCTGCAAACCGGGCATGCGAGGCGTCCGAACGGAACGCCGTGCCGGCCGCCATGCGACACGCCGCACCATGATGATGCGCAGCACCGAAACACAACCTTAGATTACCGTCATCGTCGCTGGCGCGGCAATGAAAAAGACATCGCGACGACGATGATTCGGCACTGCAGCCGCGAAGCCTCAGCGCGGTGCTGTTGCGCTCGCGATCATCAGCGCATTGGCGATCGCCGTCGCCCCGATAGCTCCGTCGGCGGGGGCCAGAGGCGCCTCGTTCGCGCCCGTCCCTGAGCGCGCGGCTGCCGGCGAGGTCCTGACCGATGGATAGAGGTACGCTGGACATGACCTCTCGCTCTCGCGGCGCGATGCGCCCGAGTGATGCCGGAGCAACGGGCCCTCGATATCAAGAGGGCGCAGGGAATGCCGGGTGCTGGCCGCAACCCATGGCCCGCCTGCAGAAAAAAAGCAGGCGGCAGTCACCACAGGTCCAGCCGGTCATCCGGCATTCCCTGCGCGATGGGCTTCCGTCTTATACGTGCTCTCCCTGGTGCGCCGGGCTTTTTGGCCACCATCCCCACGCGAAGCGAAGCCTCAACGTGAGTTGACATCAGCATCGGGATGCCAGGACGACACGATTTCAACGTCCGCGAAGACCTCGCCCCGCACCACGACGGCAAGCCGCCGCAGCGCTGAACAAGGCCGGTCGACGTCGCTCGTCGTGACGACGCCGTCGCGGCCACCGCATCCCGCCCCGCGTCTCGTGACGACGCGTACGCCCCTCCTGCCGGGACGGAACGAGGCGGATAAGACACCTGATTTGGGGGGCGAGTCAAGAAGAATTCTGAAAAACGGAAGCCACCCCCCTGGAACGGATCGGGATGACGGCAAGGTCAACGCATGCTGCGCCATCAATGCAGTCGGCGCCGACTTGTTCTAGGCAGCTGCCTCATCGGCGCTGTTCGCCGCGGCAAGTTTTTTGCACTATCACCGAATACCTGTCACCGTACCACCGTAACCCCGGACTTCCTCCATCTCCTCGTCGATAGATTTCAACATGATCGGCTCCCGCGACGGGTTCGTCGCACCGCGCCTGCCGACGGTTTGCGAAGCCCCAACGATAGCCGTTTGAGCTGCACCACGAGGGCAGCCTTGAGCTGGTGTTCCCCGGCAACAGGTAGGCCTAGGTCGGCAAAAATGTTACCTGAACCCTTTTCGCGAGCTGGCAGCTTCTTTTTGGTACTCATCATCGGTCTAGCTAGCCGGCGCCGCTGGATCACTCTGTACAACGACAAAGAGACCGGCTCGTCCATCGCCTGGATTGCTGGTGAACTTTATTGCCTGGGGCAGCAATTGAATATCGGCCGGAGGATCAGTATTCTCGACAATGATCACTTGCTGCTCTTCAGGAAGACTCTTCAGAAAGTGATAGAACCTCTGCTTTAGATCGGTATGCCGCAGATCATCGTCTTCGCCATCCGGCTCTTTGTACGAGAGCAGCGGCGAGTCGAGGATCACAAAGCCAGGGTGGGGCGTCGCTTGCTGGCGGCAGTATTCCAAGAGACCGATTGAGAATGCGGATTGCGTGATCGCCCGCAACCCCTTGCCAAAAGACGTCCGGTTTTTGCCGTCGATCACTAGATCGCGCTGGCGTTGGTCAAAATGGACACTTTGCACGTTGGGGAAGTGCCATTCTTTCAACAGGCCTAGGACGACCGTCGAAAAGCGATGGATGCTGGAGGAAGGAAGATCGCTATCAGCAGGATCGCCTCCACTGTTCTTCACCTCCGCCTCCAGAGCGGCCTTTCTATCCTGCAGGTCCTTGAACGTCCGGAAAAGGCCAAGTGCTTCGCGTACCTCCGCCTTTTTGTCGGCTATCTCACTGTAGGATTGCCGCATACTTCGAAGGTTCGGGGATATCTGAGATTCTATAAACGTCGATAATTCCGTGATATTTCTTTCCAGGGTTGGTAGCCGACGCTCCAGCGATCGCGACTCTTTTTTCAATTGATCGATCGTTTTGGACAGGTCGTCCTCAAGTAACGCTATCTTGCCAAGTTCCGCCTGCGCAGCCAGGACGACCTCTTCCGGATTTCCCTCGCAAGCCTCGCTCTTATGTTGGTGGGCTGGTTCGGCGCCACATAAAGGGCATGCGCCATCACTGAGAGAGGAAAACAGAGTTCCAGCTTCTTCGATTCCTTTGAGCCGCTCCACGTCAGAGCCGTAATGTCGCTGCAACAGTGCAAACCGTTCAAGCAATACCTGGATCTCGACGAGCCGTTCTTCAGCGTCCTGACGGCGCTTCCGGAAATCGCGTCGCTTGGCCGAAGCCTCACGATATTGCGTTTCAGTAGTCGCTAGCTGCGCCGCACGCGACTGCAAGGTCTTTTCAAGGCGCGAGTCTTGATCCTCCAGCTCCTTCGGAGGGCCCGACAGCTCGCGTATTTGAGCTTGCTGCTCTGCGATGAGCTGGTCCAACAGTTCTAGCTGTCCCATGCGCGACTGTTCCGCGGATGTGGCGCGTGTAGTGGAGGTGAGCGAAGAGTCATCGACACCAGTAATCAGCAGCTTGAAGGTGGATGTATTCGCGGTGTCAGCGACCAAGTTGCCGTCCGACAAAGGTGAGCGCTTCTGGATGATTTCTTCTTCATCGACGATCGCTAATCGCACGACATTCCTAAAACTGAGGCTATTCGTATCGTTAGCCCGGTTTCGACGTATCCGCTTATCGACCAGCCCGATCTCCGACAACAGAAATCGGGAAAGGTTGTCGTCCCGGTTGTCACGATGGACCTCGTGAAGCTCAGTTCCTTTGTCCGCCGGCATCGTATCGACATGAAGGCCCTCGAACAGCGTAAAAGAGCCACCCGCCATGCTTCGGTGGATGGTAAAGGTTTTGCCGTTTAGGTTTTCGATGCCAAGCAGAATGCGGTCATAGCCGACGCGTTCTGGAATGTCTCGAAGCGGCCCTTTGCCACCAAGCATAAAGTCGATGGCATCGACCACGAACGACTTGCCCGTATCCGAAGCCCCATAAAGCACGTTGAACCCCTGTCCGAACTGAACAGTTGCGGGAGCCCGGTTGGGGCCTAGGAAGCTGAGGTGACGAATGCGAAGCCCGAGGATCGTCGTCATGGCGATCCAAAGCTCCGTTCGAATTCCTGGAATTCCATCACCCAATCGTCGAAGAACTGACGGATGGTCCGCGCAAATGCTTCCTCCGAGTGGTCCTTGAAATAATCAACGAGCCAGATCGCGCGAGATTTCAACTCCACCAAATACGGCGACCTTAGCGAGTCCAGAAAGGCGGCAGCGCTCTCACCGGCCTGATAATGAATTCCGCTGGCGGTCGCCTGTCGCGCGACGAGATCACGCGACATCATCAGCACGAGGCCTTGCTGCACCACCCGCCGACGGACTTCCGCATTGGGCGACCGTATCGGTGTTGGCGGGTGGATGCTTTCAGGACCGTTCAGCTCTTTCGTTCGGACAAGCAGATAATCCAGGGCTGTCAGATGTTGCAGGTCGAATGAACGCGGATAGGCCGCCCCGAGCACGGAAACAATCCTCACCCCGGCCTCAAGCGGACCGTTAAAGGTGATCGATTTGCGCGATGCCGCTACTTCGTCCATTTGAGCCGGTCTTCATTCGCTAGTTGGTGACAAATGCCGTGACGGTCTTGCGTTTGCGCGATCGGTGCGATCGGGTTCGCCGTAAGCTGCATATCTTGAGCAGCCTTCGTAACCGCGACCACCCGCACAAATCCATCGGCATGATCCGTAGCGTTGGTGTCGGCAACGCCGGCATACAGCTCGTCCTGCAATCGCTCGAACGTGCCCGGTTCGACCTTGTCACGGACGAACACCCGAAGCGTTTCGGCGTGATAGAAAGCCTCACGCTGCCGGGTGAAGTGTTCACTCAACGCCGCGCGCCGCTTAAGGTCCCCAGGAACCTTGATGAGTTCCTTGGTGTGATCAGAGTATGCGTCCAGCAACTGCTGCACATAGCGGCTTTCAAGGACGTCAATCTCCGTCGGTGGTGCCACCGATACCGGGCGTGCCGGCAGACCACCTCCAAACCGAGAAAGGTGATGTGGTGAAGCGCGATGCTCCTCAATAATTGTCAGTGGTTGCTTGCCGTTGAAAATCGAAAAATCGAAGTTTTCGACGTAGGTCAGGAAGTCGCCTTCGAGCGGGACCTCTTGAGTGTCGGTAATCGCAGTACGGCAAACTTTATCCCAGGTGTCGATAAGGTCTTTCTTGAGGGCGGCCGTGTTCTTGAGCAGGTTGTTGAGCTTCGTGCCGATACCGCAAGGCGCAACAAAGCAGTATGAGGTCGGCGGCTTATAGGCGCCATTGAAGGAGTACCATAGGACTTTAGCAATCTCTGGCTTGGCGTCAGCCGGCGCGAGCGGCTTGATGTAGTGCTTACACTGGAAACCGTCCCACGCGCCAACGAAGCCGTCCTTGTCAAAGAAGACTGCGATATCAACGCCGCGATCACCGGACGATCCGAAACGAACAACGTCATGGTAATTTTTCTTGAGCGAGCAGTGTGCCCACTCGTTGGTGAATTCTTCCCAATCGTCAGCTGAATACAACTTGATCCGGGCGACCGGCAGTATTGGCGGTCCGGCAATGATCTGCGCGGCACTAATCAATCCTGCCGGGCCCTTGGGCGTCTTGATCGAGCTAAAACCGTCCATCATTCATTCCCCCACGGCCGACAGCTCCACCGGCCACGGCCTGCGCCCCCCGACGCACTTCCGCGCACACTTGGGTACACGATGCAACTTCGGGCATCAAATTGGAGAAGGTCTTTAGCCGATAGAAAACCGACGCTAGAAAGGTTCATTCTGCCGATTTGTCTTTTATATTCAATAGTATATGGATATTTACCTAGTAGATAAGCCGGGTGACAACCTCAACCGGCTCGGTTTGGTCCCCATCGAAACTGGTTGTTACGGTGACGGTCCATTTAATGGTGGGCACGGCGCGCGCGAGAGCGCAGCATGAGGCATGCATCGTCGGGGCGCGCCTTTGCCTACCCGACATCAGCCACATCGAGCCTTCAGCCTCCATCATACGCCCAGCCCGTAGGGCGGACCAGCGAAGCGTGATCCGCAGCGGTATGTGCGATCCAGCTATTGGAGGTGGTGATGCGTCTTTCGACGTTCGTCAGAACAATGGCGGATGACGCTATCGCTCATACGACCTGCGCGCTGGACGACGATAGCCCGCCTGCTATCGCCCGGACGATGCTCGATCCATGAGCCCTCAATGCCGCTGCTGATGTGATTGCCGTCGCAGTCCCGCCGTCCGCGGGGCCGCCCCGGGCTCGCGCAAAATCTCGCCCACCTCCGCGCCCACGCCCTCATCCTTGTCGGCGCAGGCCGCCTTGATCAGCTGACCGACCTCACGCGCGGTGCTGGCGACGTGCCTTCCATGCATCTCCCGCACCTCCGCGTCGGTCGCGGCGATGATGTCCTCGCTCAGTGCGTCGAGCAGCCGGGTCAGATCGCGACAGGGGTGTCTGCGTGTCACAGCTCGCTCCAGTTTCGTTGATGGCGCAGCAGCGTGCGTCGCATCCGCCGCCGCGCGGTGTCGTAGTCGAGCGCGGAGATGCCGTAGGCTTGGCAGATGTCCCTGGCCATCAGCCCGTTGGCCAGGCCGTCGATGATCTGCAGTGCGACCGGATCGGTGGCGAACAGCCTCATGATGTCGGCGAGACCCGCGATGGCCACCGCGGCCCGCTCGGGATCGGCCAGTTCGTCCGCTGGATCACATGACGGGCCGCCATGGCTTTGGTCGTCGCGGCTCACCAGCAGCCGCTGCTCGTAGCGAACGCGCCGCCAATGGTCGTCGCAGATGCTGCGCATCACGCCGGACAGAAACGCCAGAATCGGAACGCCAAACGGCCAGACGCGCGAGCCGTCGAGCACACGCACGATCGCCTCGTGCAGCACGTCGGACCAGCCGTATCCTCCCGGCAGCCCGCGGCTCCACACTTGCGCCAGCGCTTTCAGCCGCACCAGGTCGGTCTCGGACAACGCTTCGATCGCGGACGCGGCATCGGCCGCGGTGCGACCCGTCGCGGGAGCAAGCCTGTGCGTGACCGTCGAACTTTCCATGTCCTGCATTATGCGGCCCGCGCGATGCGGCGCGGACAGCATCCCGAAATTTATTTTGCGCTGTCTGCGCTGACGCGGCGCACCCGCATCGTCTCCAACCGCAACAGGAGAGAGCCATGGACGATACGATGGAGGCGCGCCGCTGGTATGCCGAAGATCTGCGCTGCAAGACGCCGGTGCTGCGCAATCCCCAGGTGATCGCGGCGTTCGCAGCGGTTCCGCGCGAGCGCTTCGTCGGTCCCGGGCCGTGGCGCATCGTCCCCCACCCCTATGAGCCGTTCGTGACCCCGGACAGCGACCCGCGCTGGCTCTATCACGACGTTCTGGTGTCGATCGACCCGAGCCGCAACCTCAACAACGGCCAGCCGAGCTTCTGGGCGCGCAATCTGGAGCAGCTCGACATCGCCAGCGGCGAACGCGTGCTGCAGATCGGCGCCGGGACCGGCTACTACTCGGCGGTCATCGCCGAGATCGTCGGCCCCTCCGGCCGCGTCACTGCTGTCGAGATCGATCCCGATCTGGCCGCACGGGCGCGCGCCAACCTCGCACCGTGGCCGCAGGTTGAAGTGGTCTCTGGCGACGGCAGAGCCGTTGACGCCGGTACGTTCGACGTCGTCATCGTGTTCGCCGGCTCCACCCACCCCGCGCCGCAATGGCTCGCTTGCCTGGCTGAGGGCGGCCGGCTGTTGATGCCGCTGACCAGCGAGTCCTGGTGGGGCTTTCTGCTGCGCGTGATCCGGCGGGGCAACGCCTTTGCCGCCTCCTCGATCGGTGGAGTCGGGATCTACCCTTGCGCCGGCGGACGTGACGAGGACGCGAGCAAACGGTTGCAGGCTGCGCTCAAGGCGCTGGAGCCGGGCAAGGTCCCGATCCGCGCGTTGCACCTCGGCGATCCCGCGCCGGCGGACGCCGCGAAGGTCTGGTATCAGGCGCCGGGGTTTTGGCTGGAATGCGAGCCGGCGGCGATGGATCCGCAGCCGTCGAACTAACGAAGCGCCTTCGCGGCGTCGATCAGCCGCGCGCTGGCGCTCGCGGTCGCCACCAGCGTGCCGTCCTCGCTCGTCAGGCGCGCCTCCATGAAAGCGATGGTCTTGCCGAGTTGGGTCACACGCGCTTCGCCGATCAACGGCCCTGGCTTTGCCGGGGCGATGAAGTTGATGGTCATGCTTACGGTCGCGGTGTAGAGGCGGCCTTCGGTCATCGCGAACACCGCGGGCCCCATCGTGTCGTCGAGCATCGACGCGAGAAGGCCGCCCTGGATGAAGCCGGCCGGATTGCAGAACTCCGGCTTGCCGTCGAATCCGATCCGGATCCAGCCCTTGGCGGGATTGGCGTCCAGCAGCCGCCAGCCGAGAAGCTTCGCGCAAGGCGGCATCTCCAGAGTATCGAGTGCGGTTGCAGTCATGGGTGCCTCCTGTGTGCGCCCACTCCTAGATCTGCCCTGCTGCCAGCCCTATGTCAGCATCCAGAAGATCACTCCGCCAGCCCATGCGCCACGACCTTGCGCATGACGTTGGGCAGTGCCTCGCCGTCGAGCGTCGCGATCGGGACCCAGCGCATGCCGTCCGGCGCACGCGTGCGGGCCGGGACGCGGGCCGTGTAGACCACGAGCTCCAGCGGGAAATGCGTGAAGACGTGGGTGACCACACCCAGCCTGCGGTGCCAGCGTTTCACGCCGGAAAGCTGCGGCGCCTGCGCCAGCGCCGCCGCATCCTCCTGCCCCGCCAGCCACTCCGAGCCGGGAACCTCGGTCATGCCGCCGAGCAGGCCCTTCTCCGGGCGCGAGCGCACCAGGAGTTCGTCGCCTCTGACGACGACGAAGGCGGCGCCGCGCCTGAGCGTGCCGGTCTTCTTGGCGGCCTTGCGCGGGAAGGTCTCCTGATCGCCGCGGTCACGCGCGGCGCAATCCTCGTTCACCGGACAC